>JAQTOJ010000001.1 GCA_028713395.1 Dehalococcoidales bacterium
CGATCTCCCGCGTGGGGTGCGGGGGACGGGTAGGGGAGACCCCCTCCATCCCACTAATAAATATATTATTTTTACTATGCGGCTCTACTGTCACAGGATAATAAGCTATTGCCCCATACTTTCTAAGCTGAAGGTTAGATTGGTCTATTCCAAGCTCTTATTTCTTACCTTAAGCTATCAAGTGATAGCCGAACTGATCTCACCTGTCAGGTGATAACCATTTACCGATGTAACTTTTATCGGCATTGATTGGTTCTTGCTTCGTTTGTTCTTAAGTTGTTTTTCAGTCATGACCAAGCCTACCGGATTAACTGGTATTCTTTCTTTCCATTCGTAGAGAATCCCTGCTATTGAACTATCTCCGGTCAGCATATTATCTTTTGAATATTCTTCTATTTTCATAGCGAACCAATCTAGGATAACAAGATCAAGGCAATAATCTTCACTCGACTTTTTATCACCGTGGTCTAGCAATAGTTTGCAATTATTCCACGCTATATAGAGAGGATGCTCTAATGAGATTTCGGTATTTAATGCAAATCGTGATGCTCTTTTCCAGCATCCTGCTAAGCGTTTAAATGATTTATCTGGCTCATGGAATAACATAGTTAGGGCCGGGGCACTCTTTTTATGGAGTGCAGCGTGACATTGCCATATCTCGCTTTTTACCCGGCATAATCATTGCTTGATTAGCGGGTTTTGTATTTGTTGTTCTTTTAGCCAATCTTTGAATTGTGCGGTAGTTTCGCCATCAATGAACTGCCGCTGCCAAATAGGATATAGCGCTTTCACATCCGCTACACCTTGAGCTAATCCTGTGCCCAGTGGTGGTTGTGGCGTTACTTGAGGCTGAGCGGCGGCTAACATCATTGGGCCTGCTTGTAACGTCGTTGGTGTAATATATTGGCTCAGATAGTCCAACATTTGCTCACCACGTTTAATTGCCATCTGCTTTCATGTTCCTTCGTTTCTCATTTGTTTCTGCTGTCCAGTCGTCGCCGACATTGGTTGGTATGGCGCCGTTTAACCATCTCTGAAAAGACAAAAAAGATCCGCCTTTCTCACCGATTTTAGCACTGTGCCAATCTGTCTCTCTTACTCTGAACGTTCTGCCGATGCAGTTACTTATTCCTGGCATATGTGGGTGATCTTTCAAATGCTCGCTTAAACACATCAACGTAATACCATTGACATAAAATTCTATGTCGCCAGATAAATGCACATCAATGGTGTCTATGTTTGGATGTCTATGCGGCGGCAAAATAGTATTTGGAGACACCAAAAATAATTGAACTTGGTATTCATCCTTCCTGTAAAGAACTATACCCCACACATTATCATCGAATACGATAGGCGTACTGAATGGTGTTAAGAATTGAGGATTCTCGACCCAATCCTCTTTAAACGTTTGGAGCGGGTCTGAGATTTCTGACATAACCTATCGCTTCATCCAGTTGTTCTTTTGTATATTTTAAGAACGTATTGCCTCCGTGAATTCTCCATTTATACCCGATGATTGGTATGTGGATCAGAGGGCCATAGTTTTGAATCTCGGCATTAAGTATTGGTTCAGGAATCATTTTTGATTTAAGAGGCATACACTTTTCGACAAATTCACGCTTCAATACACGAAGATGGTGCTTACCATCGGTTAGTTCCACGGGAAACCCAATATCCGTAAATGGCTTTTGGTCATGCGCCCAACCTAAACTAATGTGATTACCGTTGGTGTCTATTAACTCGTCGGTCGTATAAACACCTGAACAATTTTCGTTTTCCTCTAATACTTCAATGCATTTAGCAAAGGTTCCAGGTATTACAACGTCGTCTGGATCAACCCACGCAACGTACTTCTCAATTCCTTTGCTAAATCCGTTCTCTCTAGCCTTCGCTAAATCTCCAATAACGGCATCAACCATGTGTATTTTAATTGGCTCATTTTCTAATGAGCGTAAACATTCATCAAGCCACGTATTTGTCCATGAGATTATATGCACATCTACTCGCATGGCCGCTCGATGTAAGAAAGTGTTACCGATCCGTATTTTTTAGTTAACGCATTGTACCCAACGTATGGCAACTCGCCTATCACAATAAAACCCAATCGTGAAATATACCGAACGGCATGTTTATACTCACTTGGAGTGACGCCGGTAAGAATATCAAGCAAGTGTTTTCCGTATTTATTTTTTATTGAAAACCAGCAATCAATGGCACGCCTACCAAGAGATTGAGAATATCTCCCCCAAAATTCCCTAAATATACAAAAATGTGGTGAGGCATGGTTATCGTATAAGGCATTAACCCAAGCAACACCAGCTAACCTTCGATCCACAAAGCCAAATAAGGCAAAATTATTCTTCTCCTTAATTAATTGCCTAAAATCTTCCTCTGTCTTTATAGTTCCATCATAAAAGACAATATGATATAGATTGTCTTTAATAATTGTTTTAAATGTTTCTTCTATTACTTCGTCAGAAATAGCATTTTCTGAATACGGCAAAATCTCTATCATTTCGCCTCTTGCAAAATACTACATTTGGTGTATGGTTAATGTATGTCGATAAAACTGTTTAAATGCTTACGATGTGCCTACGTATGGGCTAGCCGAAAAACTAACCCAATTACATGCGCCAATCCAAAGTGCCGATCTACAGTATGGGCAAAACCAAAGAAATCAAAATGAGATATTTATTATTATTCCTTATGTTATCTTTCAATGCTCATGCTGATTGTCAATGGCGTTGGGATTGCACATCTGGAAATTGCGAACAAATACCAGTCTGCCAGTCTTTCTTAGACTTCGTACCGACCGCACCACTACAACTTCCACCAAAAGTTAAACCAGCTAGGATAGTAAACAATCACAATAATATTTGGACTATGCAATGTGCTCAACGTAAATTCTGCAATTACAAAGAATGTACTTTAGAAAACATATGCAACTAACTAAAAACAATGACTTTGCTGAATTTTTAGTCGGTATAGCCAGCATTATTATTATGGCTAGTGTCGCTACAGCAATTCTGAGTGCGGTTTTCCAAATTTATGTATTTTTATACAAAGGCGTATGGATTGGCCTAACTGTAAAAGATGCACTGACATTTCTTCATGTATTAAATAATGACTACGAGACAACTGTTTATTTAATAAAAGAACTGCTTAATTCATCGGCAATTTTTGGGTCATTGCTGATCGGAACAATGGCAATCGGTATTGCAGATTTATTTAATAAAAATTAAGGGCGAGCGAGACCGCAATTGATGTAACTATTTAGCATATTTTCAGGTAATTGCAAGATGTTTTGTAAAAGATCGTCAAGACATCCTTTTCTTCAAAGCTCCAGCCAGCAAATCCTCATACAAACTAATCGTAATCTGTGTTATTTCACGATATAGCTTAGCCCAACTTAGGCTGTATGACTGCTTAGAAATCTCTAGGAGCCGAGCACGATCATTATCACGCCATTTTTTATCCCCATAACCATCACATGCGCCACAAACTATTCTAGGGGCATTATCAGGCAATATTTCCCCTACCCCCCAGCATACTGTACACACATCATTATGCGTTGCCTCGATCAATGCCATCTGGCACAGATTTAATATCCAATCTGGTCTTGGTATTTTTTTCTTCGCGATGGCCGGTAAATCCAAAAATACTTTCCGACGCATCAAATATGTTAAGTCTTCTGAGAATTCATGTTGCTCACAATACTTAACTCTCGCATAAAGAACGACTGCTTCATTTTTTATGATACCAAGGATATGAGCAATGTCCTGTGCTGTGTATTTCGGTTTTCCTCCTGGCGCCAACGCAAAGTGCTGCACTTTAGCAGTCAATTTTCCTAGCAATTCCCGTGAATCCTTATGCAATGGTTTTCTCCTTTATGGAGCGCTCAATATATTTCACTCTAGACATTATCTTATCTATTTGAATATAGTTAGGAAATGTTTCGCTTACTTGTTTCCTTAAACTTTTAGGTGTTTGCAATAACTTCCACACATAATACCTGAATTGCTTGCTATACCTCTTACGCATCGCATAGGATTGTTCTGGCCCTAGTTTATATTCGTACCATTCATTCACTTTTAACAAATCTCGTCGGATAGAGTAATTTTTCTAACATATCGTACACACCACCTTTTTTAATCATCTCAGGTGTGGCGCGGAGCACAAACCAACCAAACATAATGGCATTATTATATTTATCTAAATCCACTTCGTAACCTTTCCCTCTCGTGTGCCTTCCATTAGTCCAGATTCCACCCTCTTGTTCTAATGCTATTTTCTTTTCCGGCCATGCATAATCAAAACGCCATTTACGTGTAGGATGAAATTTATATTCTTTCTCCACCCCTGGAAATAACTTTTTAAGTACGGCGTCGTTTAGCATTAGAAATCTTGATGTTTTTAAGTGCGCTCGTTCTCTTCTCGTAACATGAATCACACAAATAACGTTTTATACCAATGCTATTAATAATATATTTAGCAGCAAACTGCCCGCACTTGCCCTTTGTTGAGAGATTTTGACAGACTGTCATTCTGACTTTATCAATCCTTTTTTATAAAGCCGTAACCATGTTTTTTTCATGGCGGCATTGAAGTTAATACTTTTTGCTTCACGTGTTAAATGCTTTCCGTAATCGTATTCGTAGTGATGTGTATTACACAAGAAAGCGATAAATAGATCATGTGATTTCTTGCCGATGCCTCGACCGGCATTTTGCTCGTTACAATGGGCTGCTACAATCGTTCTATCATCGGCGCCGCAACCTGGCCATGTACAGACTTCACCCTCAGCGGCTGCTAACCACTTCGGCATTAAAATTCTGGATTGCTTAAAGTTTTCTAGCATTTCTCATAGCGATCATCAACGAAACGTACAGAATGGTCAACGGCCCAGGCTTCTATTTGCTGGCAATAATCAGAAAATTCTATGGTATTTAATATTGTAGTTGTTTTAGCGATAAACTCTATCTCATCATCAATAACGATTGTGTCCTTGCCAATGAATTTGGCTTTAAAATATTCATGCCAAGTTTCTGGAGAATACTGCTTTCCTTCTTCGTCTTTAATCTGTTCCGATATGTCGGAAAGAATGGCCCACATCCTGGAATTCTGTTCTGTAGTGCGATTTTTCTTGTATTCTTTTATCGTTATTTGCCAGCGTCTTTCTAGAGGTAGTTTTCTTATTGCCTCTACACAATAATTGGCACTAACAGAATCGTGGACAACAAAAGAATGTTTCACTTTTTACGCTTCCTAAGCCAATCGTAGGTAAATAGTCCAGCAATCAGCACCACATAAGCACCTGCTAATAGAACACCGATAGCGCCGAGAGTTTGGGCTAGTTCTTTCACTGTTTCAATTCTACAGACATACCATGTACCCCTATAGCCACCCTGTCCATTGCGTTCGTCTAGCCTAACGGAAAGTCGGTTATTTGGTGTTTTAACCACTCCCAACCCTGCTCGATAAGCACTGTACCGCAACCTACCAGCGTCATGCCCACGGCAAAACATCCAAATAACGCCATACCCTTCAGAACTACCATACTTTCCCCCGTCGGTACCACTGCTCTTTTAACAGGAAGACCTTCAACGGCTGTTTGGAGTAATCCGTGCACTCCAAGGTTTGAGCTTCTATCACCGTAGCCTTACCATTCGCTACTAATTCCGCTATCGCCAAGCGCTCTCGTTTTGCTACTCGTTTCCAGCCATCGAATCCGGTCGAATAACACACGGTTTGGTCTTCGTAGATCACGTTCGATTTTTCGATCGTTATTTCTTTTTTATTCATTTCCCAAGGCACCATTGCAAAACCAATAGCGATGAGCAAAATAGAGCCTAGATAGACCAATACGCTGGATTTCATTTCCACAACCGTGGGCATTCTTTGGC
Source organism: Dehalococcoidales bacterium (assembly GCA_028713395.1). Taxonomy (GTDB): domain Bacteria; phylum Chloroflexota; class Dehalococcoidia; order Dehalococcoidales; family Fen-1064; genus JAQTOJ01. The sequence goes on from JAQTOJ010000001.1 coordinate 5,904, forward strand.
GGTGTCGTTTAGATCACTGTCGCTCGGATAATGCCGTAACGCTCGCTGCATTCTCTCGATAATGTTTTTGTCTATCAAGATTCGTTGCCCACGTGAACCTACCAAACTCACGACAGCATCGTAGGCCGCATCGCGTAGGTTCTTTACCGCATTGGTACGCTCTACTGGGATGGTCATTTTAATTTATCCACTTGATCGTCGAAACGAACATCCATTTTTAAACATTCTTCCCACAGTTCTAAAAACTGTTTTGGATTTAGTTTTCGTAGCTTCTCGTAACGCTCGTAACCCTTCATAAAAACCAAGTATTCATGTTTAAATAGCTTTAAAAGCAAATCCTTTTCATCCTTGTTTAAATTTAACGTTGTCATACTATTATTTTATTTTAATTACCTTCGCCTGCGGGAAATGCGATCTTACCTTGTCCACTATTTCTGCTATCCAGGGATGCTTTAACCTGTTTGCTGCCGCAGACTCGGATAAAGTATTCGTAGGGAGTTTCGTCTTTGAGCTTTGGGACGGGTTTTGTTTTGTAAGCTTCGCGTAGTCGATTAAGCCCGGTATCGCCTTCATTGCAGAACTCCTTGCTGTAGTGCCAGGCACAATATTGTTTTTCATTTACTTTAACAACACCGTCGTGCTTACATTGTGAGCAGGGTTCTTTGTAGTGATAGTGCGGTTTCTTTTCTTCTATTTCTTGAAACTCATCTAACCAGCACTGCCCATTAATCCACGTACTCGGTGCTTTCCAATCTGGGCAAAACTGGTTATTTCGGTGGAGCTGTTTTCGGTGTCGCACTTGTGCATCTACCGATAACACTATCTTCATGATTAAAGGTTCTTGGTCTTCAAGGGAAACATCTTTAAAGGCTTTCTCGAATGCTCGTCGTGCTTGGCCTTTTCCTTTCTTGTTTGGATAACAGGACCAGAAACGCTCGAAATAATTGTCATTCATTTTAATTACCAGGAAAAACTAGATACGTTTGTGATGGCACATCTGGTCGCTTATCATGTATCCATCCATCTGAACGTGGAAAACTTAATTCCTTTAACTCAATTTTTGTTTCTTTAGGATCCAGAAGACAATATTCGCTATAGATTTTAAAAGCTATGGGCATTTTTGATGGGTAATCTTTTAGAAAATCAATAAGTTCACTTACCGTCATAACCAGTCTCCTTTGGGCATAAGCCCGTAACCCGTGACTACCGCCGCCCATAGGGCTTTGGATCGGGTGATGTCGTTAACGCTCTGCTTACCAGGTGCCCATATCGTTGGCCAGACGCTCCGCCCCTGCACTTCTCGGTGTGCAGGTACCATGCGGTAGTAGACAGCATAAAGTCTTACCTGTATCGGTAGAGGTATTGCGCTAAACTTCCTCTACACCCCGGGTCAGGGCCTATAGATCCACTATAATCGTTGCGCTTTTCTTTCATGCAGCCACGCAAGGGGGCCAGAATTCTATCGTGTGAAGTACGGCGACTTGTATTCGGGAGAAAGATTTGAGATATAATGAAAGTATCAATCCCGTCGTGTTCGCAAACCGACGATGCCTGATTAGCGCAATGCTGTCAAGCCCTAAATGCCTAACTTTAATCGGTTGGGCATTTTTGTAAGTGAACCGAGAAATTCTCATTTATTGATCCTAGCAAATTCGCCATGTAATTTTATTGCTTTGGCGTCATAAGCTTTTGCAGCTTCAATTAAATTTGCAAAAGTTCCAATGTAATATTTCTCTCCGTTGTATTTAATCTCCGCCCGCCATTTTTTTCTATACCAATAAACTCCTTTGTATCCTGATTTATTAATCTTGCTTATTTTTCTGTTCCTTAAATTCTCGGCCTTAGTGCAAACCCTGAGATTAATCTTTCTATTATCGAGACCATTACCATTTATATGGTCTACTTGAATTCCTTTTTTAGCATTCAAGATAAGCCGGTGTAAGTAAATGGCCTTCTTGTTAACCGAAGCCCTAACGTAACGTATTTCTGTATTTTGGTTATATTGTATTATCCAGCGATAACCTTCGACTTTGTTCAAATCTTCTTCGTCTATGAAGACAGATTGATTTTTAATTTTAATTACGGCCATTTGCAATCCTTCTTTCCCCAGGGGTTACCTGTTTTAACGATGTTCAAGACTTCTTCGGCTGCGAGTCTACACATGGGCGTACCTTTGTAGCTGTGCTTACCAGCAATGCCTTTTAGTGTTTTAGTAGATGGACATTCTTTGCATGTCGGCGGGTATTCCATCTTTTTATTTTCCACTGCCAACAAATAACAACAGATCTTGTGGACGGTTTTCATTGTTTAAATGCCATTATAATAAGACTTAAAAGAAAACATGCGGCAAACCACACCGCTGTCCAGTATAAAACTGATGCAATAGTTTTCATTTATTCACCTGCCATTTTTAGATATTGCCAACCAGCCCATAAAAGAATTAGTGAAATCCACCAAGGAGTAAATAATTGAACGACTACACAAGCTAGTGCCATCGTTAACCAGAATGGATCCATTACGTTCTCCAAATCATCCACGATACCGTAGCACCGATAACGGGAGAGAGTAGGATTAAGAGGATGAGAGTGTCAGGTGTCATTGCTAGTAGATTTACCCAACCGGCTATATTCGACTTCTTTGGTCAATTTCTCTATCGTCATCTCAAGCCACAACTTTTGTTTCTCCATCTCCGCAATACGTGCTTCTAGCTTTTTGTAGTCTTCGTATTTAACCCAATCTCCGTCTTTTGGGCTGTGAATAAAATTCACGTTAACGTTGTATCTTTCTACGGTCATATCTCCTCTCCCAACTAGTATCAATCAATTGATCCTAAGAGCCATGAAATAGCCACCAAAATAAAAGGAGCTAGGAATATCATAATCATGAGATAAAGATAACCTTCGGTGCATTCATTCATTATTTATTTATCCTCCGTGAGAAGTTGCGCTAACGCTTGGGTGATGGCTTTGGATAATGTGGCACCGTAAGACTTATATGTTCGTGCCGATAAATCTTTATCGAAGTCCATAAATAACCTAACTTCCGAAGTTTTTCCGATGGACGATCCCCCCCTAGAAAATATTTCATAGGCATAAATCTTCCCATCCTTCTTTGCTTTCTCTAGTAAGGCGAAGGCGGCTAGGTTGTCGTTTTCGTAGTCTGGTGTTAACTGAAAATAAATATCCTGGTTGATCTCTTCCGGGTATCTTGGATGATCATCGAACGCGATGGCTAGTCGTGCGTTTAAGCTGAGTTCAGTCATTTTAATTCAGCTTTGTAAGCAATCATTGGTGATCCGCAAAGCGTACACATTGGTAAATCTTGGCTCGCACTAACTTGGTTGAAATTCCCACAGCCAACACATTTTACAGTTAATCGCTTGATTAATTTATTTTCCAGACAATGTTGGTCGTGATGTTTTTTGATGTAGGCATCCCCACGAGAAAATTCATCTTCGTAATAGTCAGCGCTCATATTTCATATCTCCTCACAGTAAACCTACTCACAGTGATGGCCGGGTGCCCCTTTAACATTGCAGTCTTAGGCTTCACCGTTATCCCAGCGACCGGCCTATCCCAGCTTTCGCTGCATCACTGTTTTCAGTTACACAGTTACCTGTGTTCGTCAATTCATTGCGTGTCGTCTGACTTACAGGTCATCATCCCGGTCATCACGCTAAGCGGGTTCTCCGCTCCGACACGACTATGCTGTTTTCTTCCTCCGACCGCTCTGAGTCGCGCAGCATTCTGTCGGTCTTACTTTCAAGCCGGTTGATTAGGCCAGCCTCACTCATGTTCATTTAATCGACTCTGCTTCGTCTTTTATTTTTCCCAAAGCATGTAAAGTCATTCCAGGGTATTCTCCTTTAACTATCTCCGCCGCTCGCAGCATGCCTGCTTTGTAGAAGTGTTTTGCGAATACATATAGATGATTTACTTGTGCAGGAGGCAGCGAACGCTGACTATCGCATTTCATTTGTCTTTCCCATTCTTTCTCAAAGCTATTCATCGAAACGCAACCCACGTCTTTTTATTTCTTCTTTTAAAATAGGCATAGCAACCGAAAGATCGTATTGCCCATCTGGGCTTTCGTTATAGAATTTACATGCTTTCAACAATTGTTCATTTGAAATTGGCTGCTCAGGCTCTTTGTTCGCCTCAATGACGCTCTTGACGGAATCTATTAGCATTGATAATGATTTACCTAAATCTTGATATTCAACATGTCTTGTTTTCTTGATTGCCGCCTCTAAATACGCCATCACCTGTTTAGGGTCTTTGAGATTCACTGATTTAACCTTTACATCGTAATTAGCATCATCGAAAGGCTTGTCGTACATAGTAGCTATTCTTCTTTCAACAAATTTGGCATTCTTGATTTGTTTTTCCCATTCATCATAAGAAGCAAGACCTTTATCTACGATGTTCGGCGACGTATCCAATGGCGATTTTCCTTCTGGAATGTTTTCTAGATCGAGAGACTTCATGTTGTCTACGTGACCGCCTTGAAGTGTCCATGACATATTCGCTTCAAAACCTGTCCAGAAATGGATAATTCCAGTAACTGGATAGTTTGTATTTTTTATATCTGTACTCAAGATCGTTACTGGAGTTCCATTCTTAGTACGTACAGGTTTAGTGAAGTCGATCATTTAATTCCTCGTCCTGAATGACAACGTAGCAGGGTCCAATCTCATCACAGGTCTTATAGCAATAGCGTACGGTCGAAAGGTCAATCTCGTTTAGGTTTTCGACTTCTTCCATTACTAAGGTAGTCATGTAGTTTCTGTACGGTCAGTAATCCTGGGTTTGAAATACGTCCTTTAAAGAACTTAAAAAGCCAGGATGGGCTAACGCCTGCCTCGTAGGCTATTTGGTCACGAGGCCGCTCGTCTTTGAGCAATAAATCCAGTGTTTCTTGATGTAGGTCCATAGTTAGATACTATAATACAGTATTAGTTCTTGTAAACTATTACCCGATGAACGGTACTTGCGTACTAGTACAATTGGATATATCCTTACAGTATCAGAACGGATTCAACCAAGGAGACGACCAATGGAACTGGACACACAACCGATGGAAATAGAGACGGAAACCTTTGAAGAATTACTGACCTTGCGCCGAGCCCTGCACGTTGCTCACTATGAGAACCCCATCGTGCTGGAACAGATTGAAGCGGGCATACAGAGCTATTTATTCGGACCCGGAGATCGCTAACATGGACGAGTACATTTACTTGAAGCTACCGACAAAGCACTTTACCACGGCCGACGTGATTCGCTTTGCCAACAGCAAGGGAACGAAACCGAAGTGGAAACCGAACGACCTGGCGAAGATCATTACGCTAGAACCGGATCAGGATAACCCCGTCATGACCCTGGTTAAAGCAATGGAGTCGTCACGATGAATTTCAAAATCATGCGCAGATATCATTACGAAGATGTGAGAGAGGTATTCGGTATGATGCTCTTAGATAAAAAACTGTGGGACGCGATAGACGAATGCGATTTAACAGAGATCGGGAGGATTGTTTATAAAAATCTCGACACACGGAAAAAAGAAATAGAAGAAGACGAAGGCTTCGATCCTGATGAAGCGGCACGAGATGTGATCCGAGAATCACAAGCAGCAGACATCCAACAACACAACAGGAAACTATCATGACCTTGAAATCAAAAGTGAGAGAAACCGGAAATCCATTTAGGATAGGAAAATATTATTTGATCCGAACGGTAACAATGATTATTACTGGGAAAGTGGTAAGAGTTTTACCTAGTGAAATTGTGTTAGAGGAAGGAGCATGGATTGCCGATACAGGTAGATTTTCAGATGCACTTAAATCCGCGAATTTTAATGAAGTTGAACCTTTTCCATCTGGAGAAGTAATCGTCGGACGTGGTTCTCTTATAGATGCCTGCATAATTTCTACTTCGCCTAGATCACAAAAATGAATCAGGCTATCTTAAAGTCTGGTTTTGATAAGAGCCGGAGCCGGAGCGGGAGCTGGAGCTGGAGCCGGAGCGGGAGCGGGAGCTGGAGCGGGAGCTGGAGCTGGAGCGGGAGCCGGAGCGGGAGCTGGAGCTGGAGCTGGAGCGGGAGCTGGAGCTGGAGCCGGAGCCGGAGCGGGAGCTGGAGCGGGAGCCGGAGCGGGAGCTGGAGCGTAATTTAATCGTAAACTATCATAAGGAGACGTTGACATGGACTCGTTTACAGCAATTGTAGTGTTAACGGTATTTTCATTGGTGGTAGTAGCGGTTCTTTTATTAGCGAGTAAAGAATAATGGAGAAACTTCTTTCGATTGCGTTCTTTGTGTTCTTTCTCTGCATGGTAGGGCTTTTGTTTTGGGTCATGGCTAAAAAAGATGTGGCCACGCCCGAAGAGAAGAAAGTCGAGTTCGACTACAACGCCTGGATGGTAAAGAAAACACCGGGGATTAAGAAATGATCGACAAACAGAAAATAGAGGATGCAACTCTTAAAATGCACAACGCTCGTTGTAAATTAGAGGCGTTGTCGAGGATGAATGTTTACGGTCTTCTTCCAGAAGAAAGACTAAAAATAGATATTGAATACAACCTATCTAAAGCTGAAATGATAGAAGCCCAAAGAGAACTTGATATTGCTATCTCTTTCAGCGTCGGTGAACTTAAATGATCGACGAACACTGGCAGGATCAACAACGGCAGGATGATGAAGAAAGGCGGCGAGAAGTAGAAAGAGTATTGCTAGATTATTCTTATGGACTCACTAGCAAAAAGGGATTCGATATACTTTGCCGTGAATGTGGAATAAATAAACCTGAACTTAGAGACCGATTTATCAAGGATAACACATGAATGAATTAGTGAAGCAAGACTCACCGCTATCTGTCTCTGACGTAAAGGGGCAGATTCAAGTGATTCAGCATGTCATGCGCGAGGCGATGGTGAAAGGCACCCATTTTGGGATCATTCCAGGGTGTGGAGACAAGCCTACACTGCTTAAGCCGGGTGCTGAAAAGCTCTGCCTTACCTTTAGGCTTTCCCCTACCTACAAGGTAGAGAAAACCGACTTGCCTAACGGGCACCGTGAATACGATGTTCTATGCACGCTTACCCATATCCCAAGCGATAAAGTCTTCGGGCAAGGGGTAGGTCTTTGTTCAACGATGGAGTCTAAATTCCGCTATCGGAAAGCTGAGAGAAAGTGTCCTGCTTGCTCAAACACGTCAATTATCAAGGGGAAGAAAGAGTACGGCGGCGGTTGGTTATGTTTCGCCAAAAAAGGGGGATGTGGCGCTAAATTTAAAGACGGAGACAAGTCCATCGAGGATCAAGACGTAGGACGTTCGGAAAATCCTGATTTAGCTGATTCTTACAACACCATCCTAAAGATGGCGAAGAAGCGTGCTCACGTAGACGCCGTGATAACAGCTTTAGCCGCAAGCGATATCTTTGCTCAAGACTTAGAGGACTTAACACCATCTGAAGACCCATATGCTAAGTATCAGGACTTAATAAACCTCATAAAAGAAAGCATCAGTACCGAGGATTACTACAGCGGATCAAAGGCGTGGTTTGAGTCTAGCGACGATACCAAAACGCATCTGTGGGTAGCACCAACAAAAGGTGGGCCGTTCACTACCGAAGAATGCAAAGTTATTAAAAGTACCGCTTGGCGGGAAGCATACTACGGTAAAACTTCAGATGTGGGAGACGGTATGCAATACGAGAATTTATGAACTTAGGAAGTAGTCAACAGGAGGTTGTATGTTACTAATTACGAGAAGAGTGGGAGAGTTTTTCTACATCGGGGACGATGTACAGGTAAGAATTATGGGAATAAAGGGAAATCAGGTGAGGGTTGGAATTACCGCACCAGATGATGTAGCAATACATAGATCGGAAATTTACGACAAGATTCAACAAGAGAAGTTAAACGAAGACAACTTTAACAAATAGGAGCATCAAATCATGGAAATGCGAACAAGAGAAACAGATAAGTATAGTAGGGAGTTTTGGGAGTTTTTTGGGAAGTGGGTTGCGGTATTTTTATTTCTTACGTTGTTGGCTTTTTTCTGTCAACAAAGTAAAGCGCACGATGAAAAACAAAGTGACTGGCCGGTGAGGTTGTTTATTGAGTCGGGTATATCGCAGTATGACCAGTTACCCGATGGAAGTTTGTGGCAACATTCCTTCGCAGGGTATTACACCAAACAAGACATGAAGTCATGGTCTTTCAGAGTTGGCGGCGAATATAAAAACTTCCGCTTCGGATATTTCGACCTTGGTCAGTACCATACTGCCGCAGAAGCTTCAAACAATGAAGCCTGTACTATTGAGAGAAGGGATAAATCATGTCCGGGAGGCACACAATGGATTTACACATCCGGGGGGATAAGAGGAATTACGCTAACCTATAATTTCAAGGTCTTTGACCTCATTAGAGCCGAAATTGGCCCTACCATGAACAGGCAAGATTTTACACTATTACCATCCGGTGTTCACGAAGTTGTTTATGGTTACGGATATATGTTCGGTATCGGAGTAGATGGAAAGAATGTATACGCCGCTTTGCAAAGGTACTCGACAAACATCGGCGGAAGTATTACTGCAAATGATGGCTTGAACCTTCCTTCCGGTGTTGGGAGTGCATGGGCCTTTGTCATTGGGCACAAATTCTAATGGCCAACTGTATAGCGCCAGGCTGCACGGAAAAAATACATGCAAGGTCTTTTTGCAATAAACATCTACATAGATTTAACAGGGGGAAATCTTTAACAGAAAAAAGTGTTCGCGAAAAAACACTTAAAGAAAGATTTTTTGATAAAGTTCATAAACGTGGTGAGAATGATTGTTGGGAGTGGAAAGCTAATAAAAATCATGGTTACGGGCAATTTAGAATTAACGTAAAACAGATTAAAGCTCACCGTGTTAGTTATGAGCTGCATCACGGAAAAATTGATCCTACGTTATGTGTACTGCATCATTGCGATAACCGTGGATGCGTTAACCCTAAACACCTATATCAAGGAACCTATCAAGATAATACAGACGATAGAATGAGACGTGGGAGACATGGTTTCGGAGTTTGCCCAGGTGAAAAACATGGAATGGCGAAGCTTACTGAAGACAAGGTAAGGAAAATTAGGGGAATGTACATACCTAGAAAAATAACACAGCTCATGTTGTCCAAAAAATTTGGTGTATCTGGAAGCTTAATTCACAATATCGTAACCAGAAAAGCCTGGAATCACATATGATCCTAACCAAACAACAATTCGCTGATTTCGAGAAACGCTATCCTGTCTTTCATGGCAGAAAACAAATAGGCTTTCTTGTCCCGGTTGGCCCGGTCGGGGAGTATACGATTTACACATATAACGATAACGCACTTGCGAACATGACGGAAATGTTAGTAAGAATTACATCAAAGTAGTACCCGCTAGCGACTTCCTCCCTTGTCCTAGCGGTTATTTCGGCCCGACCACGTTCCCCTTGTGTCGGGCTTCTTTTTGGGTGGTATACTGCACGGATGATTTATGTCGTTATTACTTTCGCGTTTGCGGTTATTGTCTGTCTATTTTTATATACCATTAAATTGGAGATTAACATCATGGCAACCCTTCAAGAATTAAAAGACGCCATCGCGGCGGTGAATTCAACGATTGCGGCGGAAAAAGCGGAAGTCCAAGCCAAGCTCGCTGCACTCTTAGTCGAGATCCAGACGCTTAAAGATCAAATAGCATCAGGCGGTTTAGTATCGCAGGCTGATCTCGATGCGCTTACCGCTTCCGTAACGGCTATCGACGCCGGCGTTAAAGATATTAGTGAAGCGTAATACGGTAGGATTTGTAGAATAAGGTTCGGCCCCGGAAGGGGCCTTACTTTTTTAAGTACAGATTAGTGCGATCACCGAAAAGGTAGAAGAAAACAGTGCTGGCAAGCTGGCTAACCGTCTGGAAAACATCTCCAGGAAGGCCAAAAACAACGCCGTACAGCCATGCTAGCAACACTAACATAACCACGGCAGGGCGCTGCACGGATCGCAGATTATTGGCCCATTTTGACGTTTCCCCGCCAGGGGAATCCAGTTTAGACAAAACCTCTAGTTTCCGTATATCCGCATCGACTACTTTTGAGTAGTCCTCTGCCGTCAGCACGGCGGGTTTATTACCTGTTTTTGATCCAATAAACGACTTAATACCGTCTACGGCGGCTGGGAGTAAAGCGCTCAGTGCGGTGGTTAACAATAACGGGTCCATTAGGGTGCCGTGATTAGTGGTTTTTCATTGGCGGGGTCGGCAAACGGATCACCGAAGTATTTAACACCTAAATAGGTATATCCGGCCCTAAAGAATGACATGCCGTCTTCTATGCAAAGCTGCTCTAACAATCTGTCGGCTTTATCTCTAAAGCGTGCATGGTCTAAGTATTTCTCTCGCATCATCTGGTAGAGCGCGTCATGCGCTAAAGAGCCACGCATAAAGTTCTTGGTGTCTATCGAAGGGCCGCTCGGCCCATCCCATGCATAGTTTTTCTTTATGGTTAACATTCCGGTGGCAGTTAGTTTTATGTAATCAGTACTAATAGCTTTATCCGGGTAAATATCGGTCTCTACGGTGTAGTCTTCTTTGAGCTGATACTTATAGCCGTCTTTGTAGGTAATCATACTTTGAATCCTGGCAATTCAAAATGCGGGAACTCCTTAAATTTTACCCAGTCACCAGCCCACTCTAAACCGAAACTTTTACCTATCTCTCCTACCGTTTGCCACACCGGATCAGTTGCGTCCCATTGTGGTTTCCCGTGGATCAACGGGACAACATCGAATGCTTGGGCGGAAGGGGAGCCATTCGGGTTCACACAGTTATGCGCGGATTCTCCTGGCTTGGCATTGGTGACTATTCGTCCAGGTGTTTCTCTACCTTGCTTATAAAGTGTTAATTGTTCTTCGTTGCTTCGGTAGGTACAAGTGATAAGAATGTCGATATTGCGGCGTTGGCATTCTGCTACGAATTGATTGGCCTTAACTTCTAAGTCAGGGTGCAAGTCACTTGTTTTTCTGGATGCCATTACTGTTTTCTTTCTTCGTGCCGTCGTTCAGCTAACAGCTTTACATCCGCTCTAATCTCTCGCATAAACTCTCTTAATTCAGATACGAAGTTTTCATGTACACGATTACGTTCAGTCACTAACGTATCGAGACGAATAAAATCATCACGATTATCGTTTATTTTGCTGTCATGCCTTCCGAAATGCTTACTTATTTCAGTAATTCTTTCTGCATTCATCCTATCGCCAGCCTCTATTTTCTTCAACAGCAGACTCCACAATACGGCAATTAATCCTAGCGTTATTACGGAGACGACCGCCCACACCCAATCTAATGCGCTCATTCATAAAACCTTAATCATTTTCATCTAGTAAGTTGTTAACGAAATTGCCCATCCAATCCAATCCATATGTTTTTAACATCCTCTGTTGTTTTTGCAACATCTACCGTGTCTGGTAGCTCGCGTAGAGTTTTCTTTTGTTTCACAATATCCGAATAATCTGTTCCATCTTCGATATGACGTTGAAAAGCGATATCCAATGATTTGAACAATGATTCACGTTGTCGGCGTATTTTATTTTTAATAATCGCCTTTGATTTATCGAGATCGAATACGATTTTTCCATCTTTAAAAACTCTCGCGTCGTCTAACAAATCATCTGTCGGTATTTCACGGTCAAACGCTATCGGATTCCAAGTAAGCACCTCCGGCATGTTTGGCTCTGGCTCTTTCCTTTTTAACGCTTCTTGTTTATTAAGCTCCCAATCTATTTTGGCTTGTTCGATGATCTGTTCGGAATGGTGTTTTGAGTCTCTTGGCCAATTCTTTAGCAAGAGATTATATTCCGAGTAAATTTGGTGTTCGGAGGCATAAGGGTACTCACGTCTAACATCTTCTAAAGAATAGGGGTACTCACGTATCGTCGTGATAGCTAAACTCTTATCCGGTTTTTCCCAAACGATATTTTTCACTCTAGCGTTGTCCCCAGGCTTGCGATGAGACAAGTGCCGCATCGACTGGATTAGATAAACTTCCATCGAAAATAACAATTTGCCACGATCCTGTGGCAGGGGTTGTGCAATTAAATTGAGTCCCTTCACCCGTTGTATTGTTGGTTACTTTGGCATTACCAGAATACGAATTCCCCGTAGTCAAAAATGCTACTGTTAATTGAGGGCTATAATTACCAGTACCGTTATCGGTAACACTCGTAACGTTATACGATCCTGTGATTGCGAGCGTTCCAGTCCCGTTAAAGGCCACCCATGCCCCTGTTCTGGCAGGATCGTATTGTCGTAAGGCGTCCATGCCTAGTTGTATTTTAGAAGGAGCAGTGGCCCAAGTACCTGCTGTAGCTTGTGTGCTTTCTATAATCCCTAGCACCGTCATGGCTTTAGAAGTAACGGCAGAGCCTGTGTAGAAAACACCGGCAGAATCGGCTCCGCCTGCTCCGCCTTCCGCCGTGGAAGACTGAATAGTAAAACTATCCACCGTATACGATGCGGTTGCCGCATGAAGGCCCATTGCCCCTAATCTAAACGTACCGCCATCATTAAAAGCCACGACGGCTATTCTATTTAGCACACCGCTTTGCGTCCCTAACATAGAACCGCTTGAAATAACCAAAGAGGTGGGCGCCGTGACAGCGATCCAAGTCGGTGTCCCCGTTGCTAACGTAACATTCCTGAATGGCACATAAACAGGGTTCGTTGCCGAGGGGTCATTACCGTCAGCGCCTTTTAAAGCGATGGTTAAAGCGTTAGAGCCAACGGTAGCTGTCAGCCCGACATTCGTCGGTATTGGAATTTTTCCAGAAAGTACACCAGAAAAAATCTGTAGTCCTGAAAATGTATTTACACCGCTAAATGTCCAACTTCCTGAAATCGTATAGCTGCCAGCGGCAGTTAATATACTTGTTAGATCCACATCCGCATCAGGGAATGTTATTACTCTATCTGCCGTTGGATCGGTAAATGTAAAACGTGTTTCAAACGCATTATCCGTTGTGCCTTCAAAAACTAATGGCGTCGCTCCTTGAAAAACGGCACTAGAGGCGTCGATCTTTCCACTAAGATAACGAGTTCCATTCTCTGTTACGGTTCCGCTTCCTCCAGTCCAGGTTTGTGCATCACGTATCACAGGCCCACTGAACGTCAGTGTTTTTCCAGATGAAACGCTAAATACAACACCAGCAGGAATCCTGCAAACAAAATTACTTCCAACCGTAATATCGGTATCTATCGTCCATGTACCAGGCTGGAATAACAATGTAACACTTGTTGATCCAATTGCTTCTATACATTTCGTTATTGTCGAAGCCGTATAATTAACACCTCCACCGTATACCTGTATAACATCCACTTCAGTTCCTAATTTTAGGCTGGTAATAGTTCCGCCGGTGGAATCTTTTTTGCTCCGCGTAGCGGTTAATCCGTCGTACCATGCAGCATCGGAACGTAGAATTTTATCTTTGATAATCTCTGTCATACTTCGTCATCCGTATTAAAGCCATGCACGATATAGCCATCGGATGTTTCGATGTCTAAACGTGACTGGACTGTTGAAGTTCCTCGAATACCCTCTATCTGATCGAGGCGATCTGAAATTTGATTCAAAATATAATTAATCTGATTAGATACTTCTTGAAAATTTTGCGGGTTATCTAACTGATAAAACCTAGTCTTGGCCATCTTCTTCGCTTCCCATAAATACGGGACGACCACCTATTCGCAATGCTTCGTTAGTAAAACGTTGCGCGGATGGGCTTAATCCAGTTGTCAGCCAATTATTCAATATGCCTTTGGGGTTCATTAATGTTTTTGCGATCAATGCCGAACCAGCGGTTCCCGTTGTTGTTGCAACCGGAGAATGGATAAAAGAACCGATTAGTCCAGCTCCTTGGAATCCTTGCATTGTTTTATCAAGCCCTTGTTCAAATTTAGCGATATCTTTTGCCGCATAAGAATTAAGTTCTGCAAAATTATTCAATGCGGAAATTACTTTCGGATCGTATGCCTCTTTAAGAATAGGCATGTTTCGCTGAATGATCGTTTTTAATTTCTCTCCATCATAAATAAGCTGTCCTGGCAATCTGGCGCTTTTCTTTAACATCGTTGCGCCTTTTGGCCCGGTTAAAGCTGAATCTTTGAGCATTAGCGAAAGATTTTCAGTCAACAAGTCATCGAAAACCTCGGGGGACATGTTCTTTTTAACAAAATTAACCAAAGGCAAATTATCAGATCTAAAAATATCTCTAGTAATAGACGGGATGGCATCGCCTTTTTTCGTAGCGGCCATCATGGACTTGGCATGTTTCCCTTTTAAAGCGCCTAGCATTTCTTTAAAGGCTTCGTTAGATTCCTGCAATAATTCCATATTCCCGCCAGCACGCTGGAAGTCTTCTTTTATTACGCCGCGAAGTTTCTCTAAGAATTTAGTATCTTGTTTCGGATTAATCTTCCCGACTTGACGTAGCATGGTCTCAAGACTATCAGCGGATATGCTGCTTGCGTCACCGATCCTTTTCAATTTATCGGTAGCAAATTTCTTTAACGACTCATCTTGCGCATCGGCTACGATCTTTTTCAGTAAATCTTCGGTTTTTGCTACATTAACCGGAGTCTCCGCTCCAATCTCGCTTAAAAATTTATTGGCACCGCCGATAGCTTTGGATTCTGATTCTTTCAGAATCCTTCCGAATTCTTTTTGTGCCGCTTCATTGACAATATTGCTTGGTTTAACTTTTGTTACTAATTCTGGGATTTCTTTCGAGGCAAGTTGGTTGAATCTCACAATCGCTTTCTTTCGGTAAGCATCGTCGACAATACGACTTGGTAAAAACTCATCCAGCGTGTTCTCGAATCCTTTTGCTACCAATGAAGGCTTATAAGCACTAGGAGATAATGGGATACCTTTTGATTCAGCATAAGATTTCATTGCTTTTGAGACATCATCCATTGATCCAGCAAATGGCGCCATCGCCTTGGCGATCATGGGCGCCGCCATCGTACCACCTGTCTCAAATATGGCTGCCTCTGCCCCAGATTGACCGCCTTTGGCTAATGTATCTAGTAAGCCTTGTTGTGGATTTTGTTGCTGTTCTCCAATTACTCTACCTGTAAATCCACCTAATCCAGCAGCAGGAATTCTTCCAACTTGAGAAAGCACAGCCGTTAACCCAGGGCCTAATGTCCTTGCTAGTGTCGCTGGAATTACTACTTGTGGAGCCGCCAAGCTACCAATAGTAGCCATCATCATAGCCTGATCTTGTGGCGACATTTGATTGCGACCTAGTGTATTGGTTATTTGATCTGCGCTAATTCTCATTTCTTCAGGAGGTCTACTAAAGACTCGTTCGTAAAAAGGCTTATCCATAAAAGCCTGTGCTTCAGAAGATGGTGCAATAGGCGCCACACGTTGCGAAGGAACACCGGCTTGCTGCGCGGCAAAATCCTCTGGGCTGATATCTCTTATGTTTGGTATTTGACTGGCATCTATAGGTCGCGGATCTTGTGTTTGTTTTAATCCTACCTTGGATGAGAATTGTTCAAATGGCATATCCGCATAAAATTTACTATGTAGCTTTTGAGCAAGTTCCGTATCGGATAAATCATTATATCCAGGATATTTCTGTCGAATTTCTTGAATATTCATCGAATCCCGAGCGGGTCTTGTGCTTTTGTATTTGACTTAGGAGTAAACGCGTCCAATGTTGGCCTAGCTGTTCCGGTATCTCGATTGTTTGCAAAATCAGCGGAACTCCATAGTTTCCCCTTAAAACCTACCAATGTTCCGTTCGCCTCAAAATAATCGGCTGCCTCTTGTTTTGCTTTAGCCGCTGTTTCTATTTGTTTAATAAGCCTATCGACCCGTTTTTTATTCTCTATCTGAGGTAGGGCTGGGTCGAACGTTCTAGCTAAAAGCGCCTCACCCTCTTTCTGCGTAAACTGTGGCCCTAGAACAAGCCTCAAATTTCTTTGAGCAGAATCATAAATACTATCTCTTACGGCAATCGTATCTGGATTAATCGCCTTATTAATAGATTCCGGTAAATTCCCAATTAAAGGCCCTGTAAGCTTCTTTTTCTTATCTCCCAATGCTGTGGAAGCGTCTCGAAGTTGCGACAATTGTTTTTCAATATCTGCATAACCACCACTGGCCTTAAAGTCCGCATATTCTTTACCAAAGGCTTCATCAACCGCATTTTGGCCTTTTGTTTGAGCAGGAACAGCCTTTTCACCTGGCCCTATTGCACGGCGCCCAATCTCACGACCATAGATATCGTATTGGATCATGGCATCGCCAGACGGCGAGGGGACTTCTTTCCCAGCCTTGACACGTTCCAAATCAGGCATCAATTTACCGTTGGCTATTTTGATACCGGATAGCTCAAGCTGCCCTGGAATTGCCGTTCTAGGACCATCACCTGTGGCTTGTGGCAATCCGCCCTGACCTGTTGCTAAAGCCGTTTGAATACTGGCAATCTGTGATGCTAAATCCGGCTCTTGGAATTTATTAATATCTGGAAGACTGTATCCAGCTTGCAGTGCCTTGGATTGCGCCTCTGGTTGTTGCAAAGCTGATTTTAAATCTATTCCCGAAGTGGACAAGAAATCCAAGAATCCTTGCTTTGCACGATCCGCTCTTTCGAGTTCATCTAATTTCCTGGAATAGGCTTTAACTTGTAACTTTTTTAAGTCTTGATTGTATTGGTTATCGAGAACATTCTTGCGCTCATCGACATAACCATTGACCAAGCCATTTAATAATTGTCCTAGCATAGATCACCTATTTTATAGGTCATAAAAATAATCCGCATTGCCCTGTACTGATCCGCCACTAAATGCACCGGCACCACCACCTTTTGTGCTCGTGCTACCGCCTTTATTGGAGCCAGAGCCTAAATATTTTCCAATACCAGAACCCAATCCACCTAACGCTTGGAATGCTTGTGCATTCTGTTGAGCCGCTAATGGAGCCCCGCTAGCCGCTAAGCTCGTTAAACCTTGTGTTCCGGCAAAGGTAGGCGCCTGGCCAGTTCCTAATGCGAATGCACGTGCAAGCTCATTCTCGTACAACCCACCTTGTGCTTGCGTTAAATTCGATGCTTTCTGCCCTTCTAATCCGGTTAATGCGGAATATAGCGCTCCCCCTTGCGGGAGGCTTGATAAGGCATTGTCCCTTGCAAGAGAAAATTGATTTTCTGCCTGATTCTTAAGTGCGGCATAAGAAGGAGTTTGTGTCACATCAAGCCCGCCGCCCAAGAAATTCTGGCTACGCCCAAACAATGATTCTCGTAATGGATTTGCGAGAGCTTCCGTTCGTCTTGCACGGTCAACCTCGACCTGCATTAATGGCTGTAAAGCAGCTAGTTGAGAATTTATCCCTGCATTGGGGTCTGAATCTTTTGATTTTCCGAACACTTTACCAAATAGGCTCATAATTTCCTCGTACAAAAAGACAACATGGCGCCCATCCGCTGTTGTGTGTATATATTAAAAAGGACTTTTGGCACTTCGCCTAAAATAGTGAAACCTATTTTTTCTATAAAGCGATGTACTGATTTATATTCTGAAGGGGTTATACCAAGTAAAACATCAAATCTATTAGAGCCGTCTTCTTTTTTAAAATTAAACCAATATTCAATTGCTTTCTGTCCCATCGCCATAGAGTGGCGCCCCCAAGATTCTTTAAACGTGTAAAAATGTACCGTCGCATGATTAGAATGAAGATCATTTATCCATGCTAGACACAATAAAATACCATCTACCAAAATAAATATAGGATAATTAACCGGAGATTTAAGCAAATTGAGAAAATCTTCTTGTGTTCTTACTTCACCGTCATAAAAAACTTTCTCAAAAAGACCGTCTTTTTTAATCTTGTTAAAAACACTAATCGACCATTCATCTGGTATCGAAAACATCCCATCAATCTTTACATAAGGAACTATTTTTATATCATGCTCTATTTGTAAATTATTCGAGTTCTGATGCATATACTGTCGCTGGGCCTGTACCGGATATTTTTAAAGCACAACGCCTTCCATTACTTGTTTCTATATGTCGATAGCCTGTATCTCTTACACCAGATAAAGTGTGAGATTGCACTGTCGTACCGTCTACGATAATGGCTCCCGTGCAAGTGGTAGCGGCGCTTGCATCCACATCGTATTTCGCATAGCGCGGAAAATGACGCCTAGTTTGCAGTGTGTAATCCATTGACTGAACTTCCCACGCTATGGCAGAGCTTGAATCCGTTGTTTGAGATTTATCTTCTATTTTTCTGATAAAGCCTATTGTGTCCCCTACGATAAGACGATTATTTGTCTCATCTGTTGTCAGACAACGGATAGATACCACACTGCCATCGTTATAAACATAGTACGATGTACGATTCGTATCTAAATTTATAACCAAAATATTGGTTGGGTAGGTATAACCTGATGAGGTATACCCAAAATACAAATTATTGCCGAATACATGCAGCCACGCTGTCGTCATGTTCGACACGCCAGGCATACCGTTTACGGTTTCCCCTCTAAAAAGAGGCTCTAAGGTTAGTTCTGTTATTTTTTGATCTGTCCCGGAATATAAATAAATACCGTCTTTTCCAGTATGGATAATCCCTTTCCCTTTAACCGATACCGCGCCAAAAACGCCTTGCGCTCCGGTTTTTGAATTTTGTTTGATAGGGAGAAAACTACCGGCACCCGTACCTTGTATTAAATAGATATCATTTGTGCTGAGATAATGAAGTTGGCCATTGTGAAATACCAATGTTTGCCCTGGGAATTGAACGGTACTAACTTCTACAAAATATAAGGCTGGCCAATAATCCGGTTGTTTCGGCTTACAAAAATACAGATTATTATTGTAAATAATAAAGCATGTTCCATCGAACGCTGGGCCAGACACGACTGTACCTAATGGCGGTCGATCATGATCTGTTTCAACTTGTGACCCCAATGATGAATCGGCAGTTGTCGTATCTACCGTTACCGAACCGATAGCAACATCTTGGTCATGATAATAAATAGAGCCATTAGCAGTCGTGCGATAAACACGTACATGTGTAACCTGAGCATCCGAAGATGCTGCCCAGGTTACACGTAAGGCTTGGTTAGCGAGGCTCTGCGAACTTGAGGCGCTGGACGGATTCGACTCAGATACCACGACGGAGCCTACTTTTCGAGCATACGTTATTTTTGAGAGATAACTGCCTGTCAATCCTGTTCCGGTGCCAACACCAACAGTCGGGCCAGCACCGGGAGCGGCTATTCCCCACTCATATACGGTCGATCCTTCTATGCGTTTCCGGTCTGTACCGTTAAGCGCATATATCTGTTGCGTGGTATCGTTAAAAGCATTGTATTTAATGCCAGACCATTGCGCATCGGTAAGACCGGAAACAATACTTATTTCATTTCTAAAAATCTGAGGGCCAGCAAAAGCATAACGGTTACCAGCTTGTTCTATCAATAGATTAACTGGATCGACATCTCGTTTGATAGAGACCGTATCAAGATTTATATTTACTGCACCTGTAGTTTTAGTAAAACGCAGATAAACCGTAGATGCGGTAGGCGTAAAAGACGCGCTATAGCTCCCTGAAATTGAATACGTGGTGGGGCCATAAATATCGACTAAACCCGCAACGGTTCCAATCGAAACAAATATTGGAGAATTACCGGATATCGTAAGATCAAAAGTTAACGTATGAGCAACATTGATTGTCGTAATACTGATAGCTTGATCTGCAATAGCATTACCACTAGTAGAATTTAGCAACATCGTCCCGGCATCCCAGGAAATACTTCCACCAGCACTGGAATCTGTCCAGCCAGAAATATCCGTTGTGAAAGTGCCGTTCGTGACTAATTCCACATTGGATGCAAATGCCGTGGCATTTATTTTAGACGACCCATCTCTTACCGTTAATAAACCTTTTCTATCAATCCGTAAATTCTTACAGCGAGTCAAAGCCTCTGAATATACATTGTCAGGCATTTTATCGCTGCGCTGGGCTGGCAAATCGGTTGCGGCGGTAGCTATATCGAGGATGCCGTTAGGCTTGAAAATTAATCCCATCAGAGCGCCGGATAACTGCTCGGTAATGTTGCATGGCGAATTGTTTTTCTGGCTGGAATGGCTTGTCCGACAAACCGATAATCTCTATCTGTTTTACGCTTTAAACAGTACAACTTAACAGCCTCTATTCCAATGCTATAGCGAGTTTTCCAATAATCGGACATGCTCTTAATTTTCCCATCGGTTAATGCGTTATAAGCCCTTTCACAAACTCCATATTCGATGTACTTACGAAGAAATATTGGAAAATCGCTTTCGTCCGTATCGTCTTGAATATCCGTCGGTTCAGAGTCATAGATCATTAAAAATTCATTATCTATCCCTAAAATATCTATGGCTATCCCATCATCTTGCGTAATGTAGCTTCCATCACGTCGCATAATGGTTCCTAATTCTGTATTCGATGTATCATCCTCTGTATACAGAACTTGGCCTAACGTTCCAACGCTACCTGTGCCAATCTCGAATAACCACATGCCTCTCATTACTTCTTCTTGAGCTGTGCCAATATCCAATTCCCACAAAAATACATAATCTCTTTCATTCGTCTCGTCTTCACGTGTAAACTTTTCAGAATCACTTGAAACATAAGACACCTCCCAGTCATGTGAATAAACCGTGGAAACGTCTGAGGGTGGAGCCAATTCATCGTCCCATTCTATGGAAGATGGTCGCGGATATGGGATAAAAGCATTTTCTTCATCATCCTCACGATAATACGAAACAGGTGTACCAGATCGTGTTTCCCAAGACGAATCGCAGCTCATGATTGATTTTTTAGTTCGATAATCAATTGGCCGTCTATCGAAAGCTATAAATTTCATCGTATGAAAATTAGATGGAAATTTGATACTGATCGGGACACAGGGTACTGATCCCATGAAAGCCTCCCAAGGATGCGTAAATTGAATACCCACATCGTCTATCGTGCCGGAGGCTCCCCAATCGGATTGGGCTTCCCATTTATAACAAAACGAATAATCCGCTTGATGATGATAGCGAAGGCATCTAAAAAATTGACTCTCACCGGATGTTAGAAATTGCCATTCAAAATCATGAATAAATGACATTTGATAACGCGGCGGATAATTCAATACCGCCATCTGTTCCAAGACGCGCGTTTTCCGTTGCATGTCCCGCTGCACATCGTTAAATATAGTTTTTAATAAAGATCTCGACCAGATATTTCCATCTGGATCGCGCAACATGCGACGGATTCTTTTAAGTTGATCTCTAAAATTCATGGGATGACATTCTGGCTCTTATTTCCAAACTGATAGTTCTTTTCTTGATATTTAGGATAGAGATTCATTAAACCCAATTCCTCTAAATATTTCTGGTGCCACGTCAATGCTTCCCCAGCATTACCGCGTGATGCGAAGAATTCTCCAACAGCATAATAAACAGCAGCCCATTTAAATGCCTCTCTAACACGTATCCTATCTGTGCTGGTCTGCATTCTTTCCGGCGTGATAACCATATTCAACTCAACCATATCCTCGCCGGATGGAGCCGGAACAAATCCAATTATGTTCGATCCAATCGGTACGTAATAATATGGATTACCGGAATGATTCAACCAACGTGGATTTTTCGAGGTCAACGACAATACGTCAGATTGAACGAGCCTTTCTTTATGTCCGACTAGCCATGCATCCGTAATCCAGGCTAACTCACCACGTTTTAGCTTTATCCTATAAAAAATTTGATCCGGTACTAGAAATATTTGATACGTCTTTTTATAGGAAGACGTTAAAAAAGATATTTCTTCGATGGCATCGTTAAGGCTTTCACGGATAGGCTCAAGCCCTTCATCGGTATCTACAAATACATCAGGCGAATCTGTATTCTCACCGATATATTGAAGAACATATGTTTCAAGTGTATTCATATGGCGGAGTAACCCCTAACAAATAAGGATAGGGCAAATTTGCTTTAGGCTTTCGCCATAAGGGGTTACCCCATATCCTTAAATGATGCTAAATTTATGTACGCCACGGATATCATCCCTCGTGAAATCTCCCCATTCCTGTTCGCCTGTTACATAAGGCGTAAGATTCACATAACCGAAATCACGACGACCTAAATTATATTCATCGGTTGTAGGGTCAGCAGAGATCATGGTATTTAAATCTGTTGCTGTCCCGCCGACGGCTAACGGCTGCACGCCAAACGCGCCATTCATACGAACCATATCGAAAGGCGCCTTAACGAACTTATCTCTATTGTCATTAGAGAATTTACCAACTTTATAGTAAACCTCAGTAATTTCTGCATTATCAATTAAGCTACTTTTTGACATTTTAATCTCCTAAATGAACTCGCACTTTGTCTGAATATTCGTCTTTGTTTTCTTCCATATATTTCAAATAATCTTGGTGCCCGATTACTTTAGGGACTCCAATATGACCCAACTTATATTGGCCATCGCACCATATTTTTATTCCATGCTTCTTTGCCTGCACACAAAAAGCGATATCTTCACCGGCTCGGTAATCAATCGTAAACCACGGTTGTGGTACACGATCCAGAACATCACGATTCATCAGCATGGCGCCAAAACCAACCGCATCGCATTCAAATATCTTGTTAGGCGCCTGGATTAACGGAAAATGCTTATATTCGTCATCAACCGAACCGTCTTTGACGTAAACTACAGGTAGAATTTTTCCAACTCTTGCGTAATATAAAGCAGATACCATCTCTCGATTATGCCTAGCCAATACACAGGCTAAATCGGCTTCAAATACATGGTCGTCATCCAGCCAAAGAATATGAGTGAACTTTTCGCCCGTAAACTCATTGATGTGATCTTTTGCTTTTCTGGCCAAATCATTTCTAGCCCAATCGACCACCATTCGTTCGGTAATTCCCATCTGGAAAATACTTAACCCATTCATCCATGAATAGGCCACCATATTCGTGACACACTTTGTGAACTTAACACTATTTTCATATCCTCCGCACGGCGTCAAAATAACAACAGACATTCTTTTATAGATTTCTTTATCTTCTTTTGTAGGTGAATAGAGACCTGGCACTTCTAAATAATTATTTTTCCAGAAATTCATTACATTCGATTTTTTTGCTTTTTCCATTCCCATACCTTCGGATGTTTAGCAATTTGTACTAATTTTTCCCACAACGTTAGATTGCATGGGGCAATCTTCATATGTCCACAATGGGCGCATCCCTTATACTCACGCAAATCAAATAAACTGACTATACGATGACACAACATACACCGATAAAATGTGAGCGCATCTTCATCGTTCGATTCGAGAAACCCTGGCTTTTCTTCTCTCGTATCAATAAATTGACCGTTTATAAATTTCGGCTCTTCCATATTTCTCCTATCAAGAAATTAAATTTTCTTAAATATAAAAACTTGTTCATGTATGAAATTACGCATGTGGCTCGCGCAGAATTTCAACAACCAAGGACACCATGTAATCATCCATGTATATTTTTCATAAGGGACTTGATTATAAGAAACGGGCTCTAATGGCACGGAATCTTTATTATCAATAGCCCATGCGCTTGTACCGTGTTGAGCACCTTTAATTCCATGAAATGAGTTTTGACCAAACACATGGTGATGGTCACGATAGGTTAATGCTGTAGAACTTGATTCGTCTGGAACCCTAATTTCTAAAATACCACCCGGTTTAAGAATACGTGCGCATTCTGTAAAAGATGACCACCAATCCGGTATGTGCTCAAGTATGTGGCTCATATAAATCTCATCTATGGAATTATCATCCCACGGATAGGGAAATTTATTTAAATCACATACTAAATCAGGAACGCAAGACTCATAAGCATCAACATTGACCCAACCTATTATTTTTTTTAGACCACATCCTAAATTTAGTTTAGTTTTTTTAACATTTTCAGCCATAAATGTCCTATCTCATCCCAGCTATTAATTTTTGTGGCGGCAGCATTTTTAATCATTTTACGATGAAGTTTTTCATCTTCAAGAAGATGAACAGAATGGCGTATAACATCAAGATGATAAGCCATATAATCAACTGGCATCCATCTTGTTAACACACCATTTTTATTATTATTTATCCATTCATTGGAACTACCTATATTACCTGTCGTGACGATAGGCGTTCCAGACGCAAGACTTTGCAGAATTATGTTAGAACATATTTCCGGGTAATCTGTAGGCAATACCATCAATCCCGATTTACCTATTTCTTCCGCCAATTGTTTCTGCGGAATGGGATCACATAACTGTACATCGGACTCTTCTACTTTCGTATAGACTTCGGTAAAACCATCTTTATCTGAATCTCTATCTTCGACTTCATTAGGATGAAGTTTTTTAAGATTAGAGAATGCCTTCATGTAAACCGGCCTTTTTACTCTTGTCTTGATGCAATCAAAAATAAAAGGTAACCGTTTCAGCCCCCTATTAGGGGCCGAGGCAAAAATCAAATAATTTAAATCCTTTTCTCTAGGATAGAATATCTCTTTATCAACACCGTTCGGTATTAAAAAAGACCTGCCTATTTCCTTATAGAAATATCGCCAAATCCGCTCTGCATAATTCGACATAAATACCGTTGCCGAAAATGCTTTGATTGTCTTTGGTTCTGGTATAAATCCAGAATGCGGTAAATCATGCGTCCACAATATTCTGTGACGAGATTTTATATCGGAATGACCGCTACCCACCCCGCGATTACAAATTAGAAAATCATAATCCTCATTTGCATCGCCGCACCAGACAACCCCGCTTCTAGTAGTGCCTGATTTCTTAATGTCGCTATTCACAACGACATGGTGCCCACACGAAGCCAAATAATCTGAAATTTTAAATAAGCTCGTTACCATTCCACCACGAGCCTTTGTTTCTAAATCATCAACCGTTTCTAACTTGGTCGATTTATCCAGAAAACAGATTTTCATCTT
Organism: Dehalococcoidales bacterium; assembly: GCA_028713395.1. GTDB lineage: Bacteria > Chloroflexota > Dehalococcoidia > Dehalococcoidales > Fen-1064 > JAQTOJ01. The sequence continues at coordinate 30,954 of JAQTOJ010000001.1, forward strand.
TCCACTGCCATTTTTGCTTCCAACCCGCATTTACGACAGGCAAGATGCTGTCTGCTTACTATTGATCTATCATCAATGGTATATTTTTGAAGAACGTTATTATCCTGCCCTTTCTTTTTGGTAAACCAAGATTCATCGTCCGCACTGAATAATGTTTCTACTTTAACGAACTGCTCACATTGGCATTTCCTGCAAACCCATTGAGACACATATCCTCCTATCAAGGAAATGGGAGACCCTATCGTCTCCCACCACAACATTACATCACAGAGCGCGCAAGAACCCTTTGGCAGTCGTCGCAAATTGGCTTGAAGACGAGGCGGTAATAGCCTCGCACAAGAAACCAAACGCTTTCGACGTACCAAGAACGGTAGCCGGGGTAAGACCCCAATGCGCACCACCTGCCACCACGGTTAAGTTATCGCCCGCTACAGATGAGCCCGTTGAGGCGTAAATACGAACGCTTGCACGGTATCCGTAGACCTGCACTAAACCATACGCATTGTTGGCGATATCACTATCCGCAACACCGGCAAATGCCTGAAGGTCTGTAGCAGAGGCTTGGGTAACACGTACACCGTCAACACTAGCGCCAACATCGAATACTAGCGCATAGCCTGCCGTGGCAGTGGAACCCGATACATTTTGTACAACGATAAAGGCTGTTTCTGCTGTAGTACGTCCAACTCTTTTGACCTGTCCGATTTCTCTTTCATGGACATGGACTATATCTTACCTTCCTATCAAGGTGCTTCGTATGAAGATAGTAATTTGTATTTCATGCAATCTGGCACATGAGAAATAAATGGCTCGAATATCTTATCAAGTTTTTCTATCTCATTGACACCGAATCGGAGACGCCAATGTTCTCCATGCCTGTTTAACTTTGCCGTCAGATTCCATCTGTCGTGAAAATATTTCTGTAACGATAGATGTTCAATATAATTATACCGATCTGTGCAAAATATCGCCCCTGGATCATTTCCGCTTTCTTTCCAGTACCTTACCCCATCGTCAAGATACCAAAATAACAAACCTAAATCATCCAATCGCTTGAGCATGTGAACATCAAATGTCTTTCTATTCGCATGATATACGCGCTGTCGAAGACCTGTATAAAATGGATGGCTTTTCGTAAAAATAACAATTACCGGATATAACTTGTCGCTTTCCTTACTTGCCTTTGATTCACCTCTCCATACAGAAACAGACGTTAACTGCTCTAGGATTTCTTTTTTCCATAAAGCATAGTCTTCATATTTTCCTGAATGGCTACATTGCAAGTGGGCATTCTTTCTATCTTTCGACAATCCAGCGTCACCCATTAACATACCGATAACAGCACCTTTTAACTCTAACCTGTTCTTCATAGTCTCTACTCCTGGCTTTTCGCCTTGGATCGGGATTGCTCTTTTCGAGTCGTCCCCCGAGTTCAGAAGTCTTGTGATACCCGTGGCCTTACTGGCCCAATATCATTTTACTTAACTCCTTTGTTAAAGCGCCCCTACCACGCAATGTTTTCACTTACAGGCTTTCACCCAGTTTATTTGAAGTTACGCCACAATCGTGCGCGACACAGCATACACCACGCCATGCTTACGCAGATTGCTTACTGCCGCATTACCCATAAAGAGGATTTTTGCGGTTTTTACCGTCTGATTTTCCGGCTCCACGAACGGAGTAGTAATAATATCCGTCTCAGAGTCGATAACCAGATTGTAAAAATTGGTGTTGATAAAAAATGCACTACCGGCTGTCAAGGCGAGCGTGCCATTATCAATATCAGGAACTTGTTCGTCCCAAATACAGGTAGCACCGCGCATCTTAATAGTATCAAACCCCATTTCTGCCATTTTCGTGTCCATGTAACGTACGCTGACATCCAGCGCATTGTTATATGTCTCGAATGAGATTTGATCGAAAACAACAAGATTAGGAGAACCGCCAGAACCTTTCGAGCAAGAATTATACATACGGTACAATGCTGCCTTAAAGCCTTGATAGGTCGATACACTGATAGCAAAAGCATTGCCCGTATCAACAGACGCGCTATCTAACACAGCGGTTTGCGGCCTCCACCATGAATCTGTTACCGCTGAAATATTACCAACATTACCACCGGCAGTCGGATTCAGTTGGTTATTCTTACGCATGAAATAACCTAATGGGTTTAAATCCTTACCATTATTACCAGGAACGAAGGTGGCGCCTGAAACCGTACCGGCGACTAATTGCCGGTTTAGTTCTTCACGCATACCCATCTCAGCCTGCTTCAGCTTTGCCTTCAACAAATCGAGAAGACGTCCTTCACCTGAGTTTTGACGCTCTTCCTTACGGGTAATACCGATAGTACCTGCAATTTCTTTCCATTCGTAGAATGCCGTAGTAATGCCATCCTGCAAAGTCGTATCAATTACTTCTTCACCCTGATATGACTTAATCGTACTGTTCGTGCCATACATCAATGGCATGGCGATACGTTCACCGCCATTTTGCTTTTTTACTGCATCGGAATTTCTAAGAAATGCTAGATAAGCTGAATCCTTAAAAATATTGTCGACTAGAGTGTCACGAAAAGCCATCATCGTGGTAGATAACAGACTATCGTAATAAACTGTATTTGTACTAGGTGCGGCTGTACTTCCAATAGTAGCCATAACTTCTTCTCCAATTTAAGTAGGCGGCTTCATTCCATGTGAAGCAAGTTGTGCTTTTGCAAACTTCACTGCTTGGTCAAAGCTCAATTTACCATTAGGTTTTGAAGACGCCTGTTGTGTGGTTGTTGACCCACCGGAAAGCTGTGCGGATTCAACCTTCGTTTGCAGCTTACGCATGGCCGCCTGAGCCGCTCTGGATTCGAGCACTTCCGACGGAACGCTTAACTGATACAGTTTTACAGGATCATTTACTAACGTGGGGTGTTTTTGAAGTGTCTGCATCATGCCATCTTCGTATACTCGCCAATCCGGGCAACTATCGTCTAACATCTTTTCAAGTTGTCCTTTGCGAGTTTCTTTTACTTCATTTAAAAATGGCGATAGCTTTTGCATGATGCGCTGTTCTGCACGTTGCTCGGCTACCTGCATGACTTCATCCCACGACTTCGGTTCAAATTGATTCTGCTGTTGCGCTTGGTCATTCACCATTTGTTGCGCTTGAGCACGAGTCAACGAGTAACCGTATTGCGAAGCTAACTGCTGTAAGGCTTGCGCCGGATTCTGCATAAAGGAATCGTATGCTTGAATCTTTTGAGAGTGCTCCTTGAAAGCAGTCGTCTTCTTAGTAAATGCTGCCTGCATCTGTTTATAAGCAGCTTCTAACTCAGGTTTACCCTTAATACTTTCCGGGTCAAAAAATGTTTCCTCAGCCGTAGCAGGTGCAGATGTGCTTGTCTGTGGGCTGGTGGTTTGACTTTCGGGTGCCGCTTGGGTTGTCTCCGATCCTGTTACGGTTGTCGGAGTTCCTTCGCTAACTTGTCCGTCTGTTTCTGCCATGATAATTTTTCCTCATCAATAAAAAAGGCCGCTCTAGGCGACCTATTTAGGGGATATCCCCAAATTCTTTAATACCACCCTTTACCGAATTTTTCGGTAAGCCCTCTTTCTTTCATTAATTGTTGCCTATGTTTTTTTGATTTAACGACAACGGGATCATGGCCCATGTTCGTATCGAGATACGGCTCTATATCTCGAATAACGGAATAATTACCGAGCACACGCTGCATTAACTTTCCGCATTTAATGCAATCTTTGTACTCATCGAATCCTTGCTGAACATCCTTTTCTTCATGGCCGCAACTACATTTTACATCGTAAAAAGGCATGACTAACCTTTATGAACCCCAGTTTTACGAGTGTGCATAGCGCCCTTTTCTCCCATTGGATGTTTTTTCATATCGGCCTTATTAAATTCTTTCGCTACTGTCACGGGGATTCCCATCTTCTTGGCAAATGACGGACTATGCGCGGCAGCCGCCATCGTTCGCATTTGTTTATATGTCTTACTAGGCATTTTGACCTCCATCTCTGGCTATTGAACCACCACCATTAAATAAACCGCCCAATGCGCCTAATGCGGCGCCTGTTGTTCCCGCACCAGGCTGTCCAGGACTTCCTGGCTGACTTCCGCTCTGACCTGGCATCGGCAACGAACCTTGCATCATCTGTTCTGCCATCTTACGAAGTTCTTCTATCGCCACCTCATCATCGAAGTTGTGCATCGCCATGACTCGCTTAGTTAGCGTTCGATTTAATAATAGTTGCGGGAAATTGGCGAACAGTTGAAGCAGTGCGATAAATTGCGCCCGCTCCAATTGAGGAAGCTGCGGAGAAGTCGCACCGATATTAATCGAATACTCGAACTCTCCTTCGATTTCTTCGTAATCTTGAGACCGTACCATTTTCCAGAATTCCCCCTCTGGCCCTGTGATACGAATCGCTTCGTCTTTACTTATGTTCGCCTGAACTAATTGATCTAGCTTTCTAGCGATATCTAAAATCCATTCCGTGACTAGCCCAAGACGGTCACCTTCACGGATATTTAGGCGCTTCTCAAGAATATCCGCTTGTGTTGCGGAGTCTGCTGTCGCAAGACCTCTCGATTCACCGCTATAGCCGGACGCCTCAATAATATCGTTATTGAGGGCCATGATTTCTTGCCAACCTGTTTGATCTAATGGAGCATCAATCACCGGCGTGATAACAGGCCCCTGTGTTTGTTTACGGATGATCGTTCCGTCTTCACCGGATTCTAATTTTTCTAATTCCGTTTCGTCAACCAAACCAGAGACAAACGCTTCGTATTTTCTATTAAACCGTTTCCGGTGTGTCATGAAACGAGACCGCGCTAAACAATATTCTTTCTGCGGGTCGATCATCTGAGATACAGGCGGTATCGGATAGGGCGTATTGTCTTGCAACGTAAACCGCAAAACGGAATACGGGTGACATTCCGTACCTTTTGGCAATGAATCCGGTTCTTTCAAGAGACCGTCTGCATTCTCCGCCAAAATGAGCCATTGTTTCTTTTTAAGATCGTAAATTTCCCAAAATATATACGGTTCGTCTTCTTTAACCTTGTTATCGTCCGTAGAAAAAGAATCCTTCTTTACTTCTCCGGGCTGGATAGAGTCGAGTATTTTCTGGTTTAGTCGCTTATCCTCCTTAGCCTCGTCCTTGGTCATGCGGATGCGTTCTGCTATCCAAGGCCACTTATCCTCAAGCGTCGAAGACTCGGCAGACCACAAAAAATCATCCGGGTGAACACGTGTTAAACAGTAACGCTCCTTGATAGGAACCGTCTTAGGCTCTCTTAATGGATTTCCGTCTTCGTCTTTAAGTTTTTTCCCGTACTCACTCTCCATCTCATTATCAGCGTCGGGGTTTTCTTTTTCTTCTACGTAGTAATGGGTTTTGACGACACCGAAGGCAAATTGCGCATCCTGTATCCCAAGACGGCATTTTGTCTTCATCTCTAACTCACCCTTTAGGTAATTGAGATAAGACTGCCTAATCTTTGCCTTCTCCTCGAATACGGCTATGTCTTTTGGGTCAGGAGAAAAAGAACGCTTTGTCTTTATGTAAAAATATGGATCGACGGAATAGAGAGACGGAAGCTCTGCCATTAAGTGAGAATAAATTTTGTTTATCGTGATCCACTCATCATCCGGGTAACCTGGATTCTGTTTTCCGGCGAAATAATCTCTCGCTAATTTAACCCGGAATACTTTTTCCCATTCTTCCTCACGTTTCTTCTTAGCCTTATTTATTCTTTCTTCCCAAAGATTTTGTAGATCAACGCTATCCTTCTCTTTTTCATCGGAAACTGTTTTGTACGTCTTCTTTTTAGCCATTACCGTATACGCTGATAAGCAAGATCAATGGAAACACCGTGTTTTTCTGAATACTTCTTGGCGCGAATCATTCTTTGTCTCTCATGAGTAAAACTGCCTTGTGGAATGCGTTGAACTTTCTTGGGCCGGACAGGCTTTAACATACAAGCATAACGTACTTCGTCGGCGATATGATCGGCCTGATTATCCGTTTCTACATCGTCAGGATTTTTACCTTGTTTTAACTCCAACATGGTCAACCAAAACCATTTATGGTTGTTAAAAACAAATAAATTTGGTGTTTCTTTGATTTCACCAGTCGAGGCATTGATATCTTCCTCCAACTGAAGCCGCTTATGAACTTGTAGCCAGCCTTGGATACGATCATTGTCGGCCTTCATGAAAAATACGCCTTCGGCCATCATATCCTCGTAAACGGACGGGCCTCGAACCTCGTTTCGACGAGTATCAGGCATATTGTTCCAAATTGATGGGTCGGCGATGCGAAATCTTACTTTTTCTCCCTTTTCTCGTTCTAAAATGCCTCTCGCCACCTCGTAGGCTGGCATTTTAAGGCCCGTATCCATCTCGTTCCCCTTACAGCCGTACCATTCTCGATATCGGTATAGCCTGCCGTCGTAATCGACAGCATACCAACCGCATGAAAATGGTTTAGAGTATCCCCAGTCCATAACCATGAACTTTTCCCACTCTGGCGGGACATCAAAAGGCTCTACACCGTGTGTTGTTGTGGATAATTCGGTAAAAAATTGACCTTCAAAGGCATCCCAAACACCATAACGAAGCCTTAATTTCTCAATTTCCGGTAATGCCTCTAAACGCGCCATGTATTCCGGATCGTTTAGATACAGCGTTGGGTTGTCTTCTATCTTTGCCGGTATAAAAATACGGGAAATACGTACTTCTCTGCCATCTGCTAAATGGGCATTGCTAATATACGTCTTGCCAGGCTCAGCATTTAATACAAAACGCTCTTTTACCCACTGATGACCTACACCGCCAGGGTTTGTCGTAGAACGAACCCTAGGTGGTATTTCATGATCCGTCGTTCTGACACGAGATAACAGGTATGTATATTGTATTTCTGAGAACTGTGTTAGCTCGTCAAATCCTACAAAGTGATAATCCTGTCCCTGATAATTATATCTATCCGTCTCGTGCTGCATATGCCCGAGCTTTATCGTAGCTCCGCTCGGAAAATACCAACGATGCTCGGTAGAGCGATAAACACCGCCCAATGCTGGGTATCGCTGGAAGCAGCGGTCTATGATTTCTTGCAGTTGAGGGAATGTCCTACGAAGCAAAATAGCCTTGTAGTTAGATTTACCGATGTACCGTGTAACCAATGCTATTAAACAATCAGTCTTGCCTGGCCCAGCACTGCCACCAAATAACGCCTCGAATTCACCCCTGCTGCAAAACTCTGTTTGCGCTCCTGGATGCGGTGCCCAATTCATGCGGCCTTATGGATTGGGACGACTTTAGACGGATCTGGTCTTTCTTCAGGCAAAAATATCGTAGGCTCCACTTTATTTTCCGTAACAACATGCTTCTCTGCGGCCTGTACCTTAATCTGGTCTGTTAGCATTTTGTAAAACGCCCTAGCCTCGTTTTTATCTTCAGAATAAAGACGTTCAGCAAAATTCTCTTGCCATGTCTGGCCTTGCTTCTTTGCCTCTTTTTTCAAGGCTTTAAATAGATCTTTTAACTCACTTTCTCTAACTCCGAATATAGGAATTCGCTTCTTTGGCCCCGACCCTTTCCTAGCGCCACCTCGTTTAGTAGTTCCTTCTCTTTGAGAATTAGTAAACTCGTTTAATTTCTTAGGGCCTGTACTCATTTATATGATATAGCCGTAAATCTGTGCTGAAGCAGCCGTACCACTTATGTCGTAATAGATCGTATTCGTGTTGTCTACGAGAACAGCTTGATAAGGAAAATCACCGGCGGTGATCGTAGACATATCAAATATTTTCTGGCCAAGCGGGCCATCTTTACGGATAATCACCGCAGCGGCAGCACTGTTATTCGTAGATATTAAAACCTTGATGGCTTTGCATCCACTATTAGTGATATCTATTGTGCCTGTACCAGTAATTTTTCCATCGGTTAAATTGCGTAAGAACATTATGTGTCCTCTGTAAGTAATTAATTTAATTAGTATAAACTATTCAATAATTGTGAATGCGGGTGCCCGCGTGGGG
>JAQTOJ010000002.1 GCA_028713395.1 Dehalococcoidales bacterium
CCCTTTCCTCTTGAGAAGTTCGTCGTAGTCGACGAGATGGCCGTTGAAACTGGGACCGTCGACGCAGGCGAAACGGGTCTTGCCGCCGATCGTCACGCGGCAGCAACCGCACATGCCCGTGCCGTCTACCATGATTGGGTTGAGGCTGACAATCGTTTTCACACCGAAGGGTTTGGTCGTGAGCGCGCAGAATTTCATCATCACGCTCGGCCCGATGGCAATTACCCGGTCGATTTTTTCATTTTGCAGGATTTCTTTCAAGGGTTCGGTCACCAGGCCTTTTCTTCCGTAGGTGCCGTCATCGGTGGTGACGATCAGTTTATCGCTGACACTCTTGAGTTCTTTTTCCCAGAAGATCAGGTCTTTGCTGCGGGCGCCCATGATGGAGATGATTTTATTTCCGGCTTCTTTCATGGCGCGGGCGATAGGGCGAATCGGCGCCACCGCAAAACCACCGGCCACGCAAACCACGGTGCCGTATTTTTCATCGTGACTGGGCAAGCCCAACGGGCCGGAAAGACTCATGATCGCATCGCCGGTTTTCAGTTGCGCCAGTTGTTTGGTGGATTTCCCCACCTCGCTGAAAATTATGGTCAGGGTGCCTTCCTGCCGGTTCCAGTCCGCAACGGTCAGGGGGATACGTTCGCCTTTCTCATCGATGATCAACGAAACGAATTGCCCGGCGCGGGCTTTAGCGGCGATGCGTGGCGCTTCGAACTTGAAGAGATGAATATTCGGCACCAGTGTTTCGGCTTTTAGAATTTTGTACAAAGTTTCTCCCCACCACCGCAGTGTCTTTATTTTTAGAAATTAGATTTTTTCAATTTTGATCGCGCAGACTTTGAACTCCGGTATTTTAGCTACCGGATCGATTGCCGCGATCGTGAGTATGTTCGCGGCGCTTTCCGCGAAATGGAAGTTCATGTAAACGACGCCCACCGGTGAAACATCCGTGATTTTTACTTTAGCGTTAATGTGCCCGCGCCGCGAAGAGACCTTGACCATCTCTCCATTTTGCACGTTCAGCTTGGCAGCATCCGCCGGATTTATTTCCGCCAGATTTTCCGGCAGCAGATCGTTCAAACCCTTTACCTTGCGGGTCATGGTGCCGGTATGATACTGGTACAGTGAACGTCCGGTAGTCAGTGTTAACGGGTAAGCGGCATCCGGTAATTCCGCCGGGGGTTTATATGTTAATGGCATGAATCGCCCCTTGCCGCGGGTAAACTGATTGGTATGCAAGATGGGTGTCCCCGGGTGGTCGGCGTTGGGGCAGGGCCACTGCAAACCGCCTGTCTCCAACCGGGCATGCGTGATACCGCCGTAACTCGGCGCCAGTTGATTGATTTCCGTCATGATCTCGCTGGCATTCTGATAATCGAATCCCTTGACGCCCATTTTCTGTGCCAGCAAGGATGTTATTTGCCAATCCGGTTTACTCTCGCCCACCGCCTCAACTGCCTTCCGTACCATTTGCACGCGTCTTTCCGTATTGGTGAACGTGCCCACTTTTTCCGCGAAGGTGGTCGCAGGCAGCACGACATCGGCTTCCTGTGCCGTCTCGGTCATAAAAATATCCTGTACTACCAGGAAATCCAGTTTCCGCAGCGCGGCGACGGCGTGATTGGCATCCGGTTCGCTGATGGGCGGATTTTCTCCGATGATGTACATGGCTTTGATTTTACCTTCGTGGGCGGCATCCATCATCTCGGTCACGGTGAGACCGGTCTTGTCGCTCAACTTTACGCCCCAGGCCGCTTCAAACTTGGACTTGTTGGCGGCATCGGTCACGGATTGATAAGCCGGGTACACATTCGGTAGCGCGCCCATATCGCAGGCGCCCTGTACGTTGTTCTGTCCGCGTAAAGGGTTGACGCCGGAAGAGGGTTTGCCCAGGTTGCCTGTGAGCATCGCCAGGTAGGCTATCGCCATGACGTTATCCGTGCCGGTGGTGTGTTGTGTAATGCCCATGGTATAAAGAATCGTCGCCGGTTTATTGGTGGCGTACATGCGGGCGGCTTTCTTGATCGTTTCCTGAGGCACGCCGGTGATTTTCTCCACTTCGTCCAGCTTCACATTTTTCAGCGAGCCGATCAAATCATCGAAGTTCTCACAGCGTGAATTGATGAACTCCTTGTCCTCCAGCCCTTCGTCGACTATTACCTTGCACATGCCGAGCAGTAAAGGCACATCGCTGCCGGGTGCGTGGCGCAGCCAGATGTCCGAGAAATTGGTCAGGCGGATGCCGCGTGGGTTTCCCACGATCAGCTTGCCGCCCTTGTCCACGGCTTTCTTGATCTCCAGCGCGATCACAGGGTGCGATTCGGATGTGTTCGTGCCAATGGCAAAAACGCATTTTGCGTTCCCGATTTCGCGGATGGAATTGGTCATGGCGCCGCTGCCGAAGGTAGCCGCCAAGCCGGTGACGGTGGGGGCATGGCAGAGTCTGGCGCAATGATCGATATTGTTATTGCCCAACACCACGCGGGTGAACTTCTGGGCAACGTAATTATCTTCGTTGGTGGTCTTGGCGGAAGAAAGCACGGCGGTAGCGTCCTTGGCGTAGCTGCCGAGTTTCGAGGATACTAAACTTAAAGCCTCATCCCAGGTGGCTTTTTCAAACTTGCCGTTGCGTTTGATCAGCGGCGTTGTCAGTCTTTCCGGGCTGTGTACCACTTCTTTGATCCCGAAACGACCTTTCACGCAGGCTTGCCCGCGGTTCACGTCGTTTTCACGCGCTGGCACGCTTTCCATGATTTTGCCGTCTTTGATGGCGAGGTTCAACTGGCAACCCACGCCGCAATAGGGGCAGGTGGTCAACACCTGTTTTTCCTTTTCGCCTTCCCAGCGGCGGTCGCGTTCCATCAATGCGCCGGTCGGGCAGGCGTCCACGCAGGCGCCGCAATACTGGCAGTCCGCTTCTTTCAGGCTGATACCGAAGGCGGTGCCCGGTAAAGCCTCGCTGCCGCGCATCGTCCAGGCAATTGCCGCCGCGCCGCGGATTTCCTGGCAGACCCGTATGCAGCGGCCGCATTTGATGCACAGATTGTAATCCCGTTCGAAGGAGGTATTTTCGTGGTCGATCGGTATGTTCCTATAAACGTAAGGGAATTCCACTTTATCGATGCCGATAAAATCGGTGACTTCCTGCAATTCGCAGATTTTGTTTTTCGGGCACAGGACGCAGCGTAAAGTCACATCCACATTGCGTAAGCAGATGTCATAAGGACCGCAGCGTTCACGCCGCCAGCAGGTCAGGCAGGGGTGGGGGTGTTCCGTCAAAATCAATTCCAGCACGCCGCGCCGGAAATTCTTGATCTGATCGGTATCGGTTTTCACGATCATGCCCTCTGTGACCGGAGTAGAACAGGCGGTAGGGAGACCGCGCATTTTTTCAATTTCCACGATGCAGAGACGGCAAGCGCCGTAAGGCGTCAGATCAGGATGAAAACATAAGGTGGGGATATAGATGCCGGCTTGTTTACAGGCATCCAATACGGTTGACCCCGGTTTCACGGTAATCTGTTTACCATCGATGGTCAAATTCAAATCAGCCATAAAGAAGACATCCTTTTCTGATATTGGGTATTAATGCGCTTCCAGGTCGCAGCGTAAACAACGATCGGTTTCTTTGATCCCGTCTTTATCCGACCAGCCAAGTTCCGCCAGGGCGAAACAGGTGATGCGTTTGCCCACCAGCATTTCCTGGAGTTCGGGACGGAATTCATCATGATCGATTTCCGGCGGCACGTATTTGGGGGTTTCTTCCTGGGGCGCCAGGGTTTCCTCAATACTGCCGTTGCCGCCGAGGAACTTATCGATTGCCATCGCGGCTTTACGCCCGTCTTCAATCGCTTCGATTACCGAAGCAGGCCCGGCCACCACATCGCCGCCGGCGTAAACACCCTGCTTTGAGGTGACCAGCGTGTCCGGGTTGGCCGCGATGCGACCGCCGCGGGCGGTGGTCACGCCAAACCCTGCCGGGGTATCGGATTCCTGCCCGATGGCTTTGATCAGCATATCGCATTCCAGTGTATATTCACTGCCCTTGATAGGCTCAGGCCGCGGACGTCCGCTGGTATCCACCTTGCCCAGCGCCATTTTGATCAATTCTACTTTCAGTTTCCCGTTATCTACGGTCGCTTTGGACGGGTTGGTCAATAGTTCTAATTTGATACCCTCTTTGACCGCGGCTTCAATTTCCTCGGCGGAAGCCGGCATTTCCGCGCGGGTGCGGCGGTAAACGATGGTTACTTTTGCCGCGCCCAGTCTCAGAGCCGTGCGGGCGGCATCGATGGCGACATTACCACCCCCGACCACGACTACCGTCTTGCCGACCTTTACTTTTTCTCCCAGGCTGACCTGCCGCAGGAATTGCACGCCATCTATCACCCCGGCGCTGTTTTCGCCTTCCATGCCCATGGCGTTCGCCTTATGGGCGCCGGTGGCAATATAGACGGAATCGAATCCCTGTTTGAATAGTTCGTCCACGGATTCCACCCGGCTGTTGAGCTTGATTTCCACGCCGGTATCGCTGATATCCTTGATTTCTTTATCCAGTATTTCCGCCGGTAATCTGTAACGCGGTATGCCCACGCGCATCATGCCGCCGGCTTGCGGTAGAGATTCGAACACGGTCACTTTATGACCCTTTTTCGTCAGGTAGAAACCGGCGGTCAAGCCGGACGGTCCGGAACCGATGACCGCTACCTTTTTCCCCGTTGGCGGCGCCACTTTGGAATTTTTCTTCCAGATGCCGGTATCGCGGTCGGCGGCAAAGCGTTTCAGTTCTTTGATGCCGATGGCTTCTTCCAGTTGGCCGCGGCGGCATTTGGCTTCACAGAAATGCACGCAGACATAACCCAACGTTGCCGGGAATGGTACTTTCTCCCGGATAACGGCCACCGCTTCGCCGTATTTTCCTTTGCCGATAAGCCGGATATAGCGCGGGATATCGATACCCGCCGGACAGGCATTCTGACAGGGCGATTTCACCAATTTGGTGCAGACACCGGCGCGGCAGTGCTTTTTCACGATGTGTTCTTCGTATTCTTCACGGAAATATTTCAGTGTCGTCAGTACCGGGTTCGGGGCGGATTGCCCCAGCGCGCAGAGCGAGGTATTTTTGATCGTGCCGGCCAGTTTTTCCAGCTTGCGGATGTCATCCGGCACGCCTTCACCGCGGGTGATGCGTTCCAGTATCTGCAGCATCTGCTTGGTGCCGACGCGGCAGGGGACGCATTTGCCGCAAGACTCATCCTGGGTGAAAGTGAGGAAGAACCTTGCCATATCCACGATACAGGTATCTTCGTCCGCTACCACCATGCCGCCGGAACCCATGATGGAACCGGCTTTCGCCAGTTGTTCGTAATCGACCGGCAGATCCAGCTTGGATGCCGGTAAACAACCGCCGGAAGGGCCGCCCGTCAGCACGCCCTTGAATTTTTTGCCTTTGACAATGCCGCCGCCGATATCGTAGATGATGTCACCGAGCGGGATGCCCATGGGTACTTCCACCAGCCCGGTGCGCACGGCTTTGCCGGAAAGTGAAAAACCCTTGGTGCCTTTGCTGGATTCGGTGCCGAACCCGGCGAACCAATCGGCGTTTTTCTGGAAAATGATCGATGCGTTGGAAAAGGTTTCTACATTGTTAATGTTGCTCGGTTTGCCCCATAAACCGGAATTGGCGGGGAAAGGGGGACGCGGGCGGGGCATGCCGCGCCTGCCTTCTATCGATGCCATCAAAGCAGTTTCTTCACCGCAGACAAAGGCGCCGGCGCCTTCCTTGATAACTATCTCAAAATTGAAGCCGGAACCCATAATATTATCGCCCAACAAATTGTTTTGCCTCATTTGCGCCAGGGCGTTTTGTAGTCTTTCGATGGCCAGCGGGTATTCGGCGCGGCAGTAAATATAGCCGAAATTCGCCCCGATGGCATAAGCGGCAATGAGCATGCCTTCCAGCACGGAGTGCGGGTCGCTTTCCAGCAGGGAACGGTTCACGAATGCGCCGGGGTCGCCCTCATCGGCATTGCAGATCAGGTACTTCACATTCCCGGGAGACTTATTGCAGAAGTCCCATTTCTGTCCGGTGGAAAAACCGGCGCCGCCGCGGCCTTTAAGCCCGGATTTCTTGGTTTCCGCAATCACTTCGGCTTGCGTCATCTTTAGCGCCCGTTCGATCCCGGAATAACCGCCGTTGGCGATATACTGGTTGATGTCTTCGGGATCGATATTGCCGCAGTTGCGCAGCGCGATACGGATCTGTGATTTCAAAACGGGTAATTCCCAGAACTTGGGAATATCTTTTATGGTTTTATCGCCGTGCGTGCCCATCGCCAGATCGGGACGGGGATTGCCGGCGATCAAATAATCTTTAATCAATTTGACGGCCACTTCCGGGGTCACTTTGCTGTAGGTGATGCGGGGTTGCCCCGGTTTGATGATATCGACGATCGGTTCGGCGTAACAGAGACCGATGCAGCCCACCCGGGTGACTACCGCATCGATATGGTTTTTTGCCAGCTCTTCATTGATAGTCTTGATCACCTGCTCCGCGCCGGATGCCAAACCGCAGGTGGCCGCGCCCACCAGTAGGCGCGGTTTATCCAGCTTTTGCAGGGCATCCCATTCGGCTAATGCCCGTGACCTTAAAGTTTCAAATGTCATAATATCACCGACTCCGCAATTAGTTGGGAATGAATATTGCTTACGGATATTGAGAAAGGACTTTTTTTACCTGCGTGGTCGTCATTCTGCCGTAGACGGTCTTGTCTACCACCATCACCGGCGCCAGGGCGCAGGCGCCGAAGCAGGCGGCTGTTTCCAGGCTATATTTGAAATCCGGGCTGGTGTGCTTGGGTTCAATTCCCAGTTGATAGACCACCTCTCCCAGCACGCGCTTGCCGCCGCGGACATGGCAGGCAGTGCCTTGGCAGACCCGGACAGCGTATTTGCCCTGTTTTTCAAAGCGGAATTGAGCGTAAAAACTGGCGACTCCGTAAATATCGCTGCGGGAGATACCTAAAAATTGAGCTATCTCCGTGATCGCTTCCGGCGGTAGATAGCCCAACTCAGCCTGGACTTCTTGTAATACAGGGATCAGAGATTCTCTTTGTCTGGCGTGTTTTTGCAGGATTGGTAGGATTCTTTCACGCATTGATTGCCCCCCCGCTTCCACTTGATTTACTTTATTTCAACAAAGTTTATCACTACTATTATCATAATTCAAGACTAAATAGAATGTCCATTCGTGCTGCTTCCGCCCGCAAAATCCGGTGCATTGCGTCTCTTTTTGAAAAACGATGACTGAAAGCTGGTTGCTGATGGCTGAAAGCTGTTCATAAAAAAGTTTATAACACAACCCCTTGTTTTTTTGGTATACTGTATCCACGTATTGTCGTTTACCCCCTCTGCATTATGTATCTCCATTAAGGTGGTTATTGGTATGAGCATTGAACTGGTACACATCGGTTTCAACAACATGCTGGCGATGAACCGTGTCATCGCCATCGCTTCCCCCAACTCCGCGCCTACCAAACGCACCGTCCAGGAAGCCAAGACCAAAGCCCTGCTGGTCGATATGACCAATGGACGCCGCACCAAAGCCGTCATCATAGCTGATTCCGGGCATATTATTCTCGCCGCGCTGGCGCCGGAAACCATTGCCGGACGCTTGCAGACCGGGCAGCCGAAACTCGGTGAAGAAGAATAGACGGTAGAGATAAGTGACTGTAGATCATTCGGTTCCATACCTGCCAAGAACCCCGCTGCTTTTCGTGGTCTCCGGTCCCTCCGGCGCCGGTAAAGATAGCGTGCTGGCCGGCTTGAAAAAAACCGCTGAAAATCTGCAGTTCATCACCACCATGACCACGCGGAAACCCCGCGCCGGCGAAGTTGACGGCGTGGATTACACCTTTGTTTCCCCGGAAAAATTTGAACAGTTGAAAGCACAAAACGAATTTCTGGAATACGCGCAGGTCTATGGCAACTGGTACGGTCCCCCCAAAGAAGCCATCCGGCAGGCGTTGCGCCAGGCCAAGGATGCCATTTTGCGGGTGGATGTGCAGGGTGTCGCCAGCATAAAGAAAATCGTTCCGGAAGCTGTCTTTATTTTCATCATGCCCCCGTCCCTCTCCGAGCTTGAGAAACGCCTCAAGCAGCGCGTCACGGAAACCCCGGTGGAACTGGCGCTCCGTTTGAACACCGCCGCTCAGGAAATTGCTCAATTGCCATTATTCGATTATGTAGTAGTCAACAACGGTGGCAGTCTGCATGTCGCTGTAAATGAGTTAAAAGCTATTATCCTGGCGGAACGGTGCCGCGTGCATCCCCGAAAAATCCTGCTATAATAAAGCCAAAATCAAGTAAACTTTTCTTATTTTCCAGTCTCAAGTAATTATTGACCTGAAGCTTTTGAAACCAGTATTATCGTTATATTAACCTGTTTACTTACAATGAGGAGCGTTTGGCTTTTGGCTAAATCAGAAGAGTTCGTGCCCTTCTTCTACCACAATCCTTCCGCGGTCAATCCCGCTGCCGTTAATATCCTGAACCTTTGTCAAGGCTATTCATTTCCCGGTTCTTTGAACGCGCTTGTTTTGCCGCCTGCTGGAAATTCCGCATGAAAATTGCGTCATAATATATATTGTTCCCAGTCCGTGCCAAAATAAATATCAGGGATTGAAGAAGAGATGTTAGTCGTTGCGTGTATCAAGCAGGTCCCGGATACTACCCAGGTCAAGATCGACCCCGTCACCGGGACACTCATCAGGGAAGGTGTCCCCTTCATCATGAATCCGTTCGATACCCACGCTTTGGAAGAAGCCCTGCGCCTCAAGGATAAGTATGGTTTCCGCGTGGCGGCCATCACGATGGGGCCGCCGAACAGTACCCTCACTTTGCGGAAAGCATTATCGCTGGGGGCGGATGAAGTAGTGCTGCTGAGCGACCGCGCCTTCGGCGGCGCCGATACCCTGGCCACCAGCCGCGTGCTGGCGGAAGCCGTGAAAAAACTGGGCGAAAAAGAAGAAGTCGTCATGGTCATTTGCGGCAAACAGACAATTGACGGCGATACCGCTCAGGTCGGCCCCGGCATTGCCACCCGCCTCCGCTATCCCCAGCTCACCCTCGTCGACCAGATCAAGAGCGTAGATGTGAACACCAAAAAAATGATCGCCCGCCGCAAACTGGAAGGACATCATGAGATCGTCGAGGTCAAACTACCGGTGGTCATTACCGTGGTGCGTGAGATCAATAAACCGCGTTACCCCACCGTCCCCATGCGCCTGTCTTCAGAAGATATGCCCGTCACCACCTGGGACAACAAGACCATGCATCTGGATGAAACGACCATCGGGCTTAAAGGCTCGCCCACCCGCGTCAACCGCATCTTCTCCCCGGAACGCGTCAAAGGTGAAATTATCGGCGATGGGTTGAAAAACCCGGAAGAAGCCGCAGCTTTGTTAGCAAATAAACTCGTAGAGAGGGATATTATCCATCTTTAGGATTGGAGAATAATATTTATGGCTGAAGAAAAGAAAAAACCGAAGCGACCCTTAGGACACGCCCGTCTCATCCTCGGCAAGTGTATTGCCTGCGGCGGGCGCTGTGAAGCGGAATGCCCCAAAGAAGCGGTCACCCTGAATGAAAAGGGCGAACCGGTCATTGATTTTAACAAGTGCATCGGCTGCCGCCGCTGCTTGAAAGTCTGTCCCGCCTCCGCGTTGGAAATGTTTTTCACCCCTGAAGAGCAACTGGTTTTGGATGAGTTGGCGAAAACCGCCGCCCAGACCAAAACCCCCGAACCTGCGGAAGAAGAAGGCCAATCCGCTGATGTCAAAGCTAAATTGGCCCAGTTCAAAGGTGTCTGGGTGTTTGTTGAACAGACGGAAAGCAAGGCTGAGGAAGTTTCCTGGGAGCTATTGGGCAAAGGCGCTGAATTGGCAAAAGCCCTGAACGTGGAATTGTCCACCTTCGTGCTGGGGGAAAACGTTGAGGCTCTCTGTAAAGAGTCCTTTGCCTACGGCGCCGCCAAGTCTTATCTGGTGGACGATCCCGTGCTCAAGCATTACCGCACCGAGCCTTACTATAAAGCCATTTGCGAACTGATCAATAAATATAAACCGGAAATCGTGCTCATGGGCGCCACGCCGCTGGGCAGAGACCTGGCGGGCGCCGTGGCTACCGATCTAGCCACCGGCTTGACCGCCGACTGCACCGGTCTCACCATCGGTGACAACCGGCTGCTGCTGCAGACCCGTCCCGCGTTCGGCGGCAACATTATGGCCACCATCCGTACGGAAGAAAACCGCCCCCAGATGGCGAGCGTCCGTCCTCATGTCATGCCGATGCCCAGGAAACAGGAAGGCGCTACCGGCGTGATCATCCGCGAAAAAATTGCCTTTAACGAAAACGATTTCCTGGTGAAAATCCTGGAGTTGGTGGACGACCGTAAAGGCGATGGCGGTATGGATATTGCCGGCGCTGAGGTGCTGGTGGCCGGCGGCCGGGGCATGCTCTCCAAAGACAACTTCAAGATTCTGCAGGCATTGGCCGACGAACTCGGTGGTACCATCGCTGCCAGCCGCGCCTGTGTTGAAGCCGGTTGGGTCGGCGTTGAGAAACAGGTCGGGCAGACGGGCAAGACCGTCCGTCCCAAGATTTATTTTGCCTGCGGTATCAGCGGCGCCATTCAGCATACGGTTGGCATGCAGGACTCGGAGCTGATCATTGCTATCAACCGCGATCCGGGCGCGCCCATTTTTGAGGTGGCGACCTACGGCATCGTCGGTGATCTGTTCAAGGTGGTGCCCGCTATTACCGCGCGCATCAAAGAACTGCGCAATCAGCGCCGCAAGTAGTCCGAATGTGAGAAGCGATAAGGAGCTAAAGCTGTGGAGATAAGTAACTGGATTTTTCTGGCAATCTTAGCCGTCGCGCTGATTGCCTTTGTCTGGAGCTGCCGGAACAAGTTCCGCCTGCTGGCCCTCGGTAAACCGGAAGACCGTTCCGGATCGGGGTTGAAGCGTGTCTGGAATGTATTTGTTTACCCCCTGCTGCAGCGCTGCGCCGTCAATCCTTTTTACCGGTTCGGCATCAACCATGCCATCCTCTTCTGGTGTTTCCTGGTATTGTTACTGGCTAACGGTGAGTTTCTGATACACGGCGTTTTACCGGGCGCTACCTTCGCCGCCATGCCGAACGGCCTCTATTTCACCCTGGCCTTTGCCTTTGATATCGTCTCAATCTTAGCCTTGTTGGCTGTGCTTTTAGCCGTCTCCCGTCGCCTGTTCTTCCCTCCCAAATACATCCAGGCGCGCAGCAAAGACGCTTTCATCATTCTGGGTATGATCGCCACCCTGATGATTGCCTTTTTCGGCAGCCACAGCGCGGAAATTGCCCTGGGTGAAGTCACCGCCGCCAAATATATGCCTGTCTCCAACTGGATTGCCAATACCTTCATGGGCGCTACCGCCGAATCGACCCTGGAAATTGTGAAAAATGTTTTCTGGTGGCTGCACGCCATCGTTCTGTTATCCTTCCTGAATTACCTGCCTTACAGTAAGCATATGCACATCCTCACCTCTATTCCCAATGTCTATCTGCGCAATCTCACCGGTTCCACCTCCCCCAAACGTGAAGAATTCAAGAAGGGCAACACCTTCGGCGTGGGCAAGGTCAACGATTTCACTTGGAAAAACCTGCTCGATGCCTATTCCTGCACGGAATGCGGCCGCTGTTCGGATAACTGCCCGGCCACCAAGACCGATAAACCCCTCAATCCCCGCCTGGTGATTCATGATATCAAGGTCAACCTCTTGAAGAATGGACCGCAGATCGTGGATGGCAAACCCGTCATGTTGCCTTTGATCGCGCCCCATCATGAAGGCAGCATCGAAGAAGATGTGATTTGGGACTGCACCACCTGCGGCGCCTGCGTGGCCGTTTGCCCGGTTTTCATCGAACAATTCCCGCGTATCATTGATATGCGCCGTCATCTGGTGGAAACCGAAGGCAAATTCCCCGAGGAACTCTTAGGGTTCTTTGAAAATATGGAACAGCGCAGCAATCCCTGGGGCATCACCCCCGGCGACCGCGCCAAGTGGGCGACCGGTCTGGATGTAAAAATGTTCGAAGCCGGCAAGACCGAATACCTGCTCTATGTCGGGTGCTTCGGCAGCTTCGATGCCCGCGCCAAACATGTCACCGTGGCCATCGCCAGGGTGCTGGATGCCGCCGGTGTTTCCTGGGGCATCCTGGGTAAAGATGAAAAATGCTGCGGCGATAGCCTGCGCCGCCTCGGTAATGAGTACATCTTCGAACAGATGGCAAAAGACAACCTCAAAACATTTCAGGCCAAGGGCGTCACCAAGATCATCACCGAATGCCCGCACTGTTTTACCGCCCTGAAGGACGACTACGCCCAATACGGCGTCAAGCTGGAAGTCATTCACCACACCGAATTTATCAATAACCTCATCAAAGAGGGTAAATTAAAATTGAATCCAGCGGATTTAGGCAAGACCGTTTTCCACGATTCCTGTTACCTGGGACGTTACAACAATATCTACCAGGCGCCGCGTGAGACCGTCAAAGCGGCTACCGGCAAGGCTGTGGTGGAAATGGACCGCAACCTGGAACGCGGCTTCTGCTGCGGCGCCGGCGGCGGCAGAATGTGGCTGGAAGAAAGCCGCGGTAAACGTATCAACATCGAACGTACCGAAGAGGCGCTCAAGAAACAGCCCAGGACCATCTGCGTCAGTTGTCCTTACTGCATGACCATGTTCGAAGATGGTTTGAAGGATAAGAACGCGGATAAAGACGTGCAGGTGCTGGATATTGCCGAGGTCGTGGTCAAAGCGCTGAAGAAATAACCCGCTGTCATCCCAGCGAAGGCTGGGATCCAAACCAAATGTACAAGAGGGGGGATGCTTTAAGCATCCCCCCTCTTTTTTAACGTCTTTGTGAGGATATGAAATACCCGAAGCAATCTCAGTGTGGGGCACGCGGCAATTCCGGGAGTTGTCACCCGGTTAACATTATGAGAGAAGCGAAGAATCCCGGGTGAAGTAGCTTGTCATTATCGGGTTTAGCCCGAGGATCCGGATACTGGGTACATCCCCGCCTGCGTCACGGCACGGAATGACGTAAACGCAAGAATGGGGGGCAACCCTCCCATTCTTGGTTATTGTCTTTACGAGCCATCCCGCATTCGCGGGAGGCGCGGCAATCTTAAACGATTCTTTTTGAGCATCACTATTGTATAAAACAATGAATTTACGTTGTGCACAGCCTGAGATTGCTTCGTCGGCTTTGGAGAGAAGGTTCCTTCTCGCAAAGACTAAGGGGGTATGCGTCCTTGACAATCGTATATGATGTGTATAAACTAAAAACCAGAATAATACGCAATACCAGATAAAAAGGCGCATATGCTTGATAGAAATGAATTAAAAAAATTATCAAAGGAAAGAATATTAGAATCAGAAATTTTGTATTTACACAAGAAATACGACATATCCTCATATTTATGTGGATATGCAGTAGAATTAGCTTTGAAGTATCGAATTTGTAAATGTTTAAAATGGATAGGGTTTCCCGAAACAAAATCAGAATTTGAAGACGTCAAGTTTTTAAAAACACATGAATGTGAAAATTTATTACTTTTAACCGGGAAAAAAGATCAAATGAAAACCAACTTCATGACTGAATGGTCTGTTGTGGCTAAATGGAATCCAGACGGCAGATACCATCCTTTGGGGACTATTACGAAGGCTGAATCGCGTGATATGATAGATTGCTCTAAAAAGATTGTAGGTATGCTATGTGGCAGATGAAAGAAACACTGAAACAATTGTTTATCGAATTGGAAAATACCTATGGACCTTTAAATTATGTTGTATTGGTACCGAATTCGAATAATCCCAGTTTAGCTGACATAATCGTCAGCGCCGACTGGTTTCCGAATAATACAAAAGAATCTGTTACTCTTTTAGTTGAAAATATATTAAATAAAATGGATAAAAGCGATGTTGTTCAAATATCCGCGATTATTCCAGTTTCAGTGGATTCCCCATTAAATGTAGACACCCAATTACTTGAAGGAGTTTTGAGCAATTATCTGGATATTGATAAAGATCAAATAGACATAATTATACCTCAAGAAGCTCAAATATTTCTGGGGTTGGATGGTATATACCATTCGAAGGGGTCATTTCTTGGAGTAGACGGGCAGTATCATCCTTCGGGGTCTTTTCTTGGAATAGATACCCAATATCATCCCTCGGGGTCTTTTCTTGGAATAGATAGCCAATATCATCCCAAAGGGTATTTTCTTGGAATAGATAGCCAATATCATCCTCCAGGATCTTTCCTAGGGATAGATAACCAATACCATCCCAAAGGGTATTTCTTGGGGATAGATAGCCAATATCATCCTCCAGAATCTTTCCTAGGGATAGATAATCAATATCATCCTAAAGGGTATTTCTTGGGGATAGATAGCCGTTATCATCCTCCAGGATCTTTCCTAGGGATAGATAATCAATATCATCCGGGTGGTTCTTTTTTAGGGATAGATAACCAATATCATCCTAAGGGGAGTGTTCTTAGTTATGATGGGCAATATCACCCTAGTGGTGGTGTTTGGAGAATTGACGAGTTGCGAAATAACAATGCATAATATGTTTAGTGTAATACTGCGTATATTAGACCCATACTCGCACTGTTAACAATTATACTTACAAATCTCCCTTTCTCCTACTTTCCCTTCCTCCCCCTTTTAAAGTACAATATCCCTGTTATGCGTGATGCGATTACCCCCATTCGTCAGCAGTATCTCAAAATCAAGAAGGCTCACCCTCAAGCCATCGTCCTCTTCCGGCTGGGTGACTTCTATGAAACCTTTGATGATGATGCCCGTATCACCTCTCGTGAGTTGGAAATCGTCCTGACCTCCCGCGAGATGGGTAAGGGCAATAAGGTGCCTATGGCGGGCATTCCTTATCATGCCATTGAAAACTACCTGGCCAAGCTCATCAACCGCGGCTACAAGGTGGCCATCTGCGAACAGATGACCAAGCCCGGCGCCACCAAAGGCATCGTGCAGCGCGAGGTCATCCGCGTGGTTACGCCCGGCACCGTCATTGAGCCGAACCTGCTGGAAAGCAAGCAGAATAATTACCTTGTCAGTTTGATCATGGAAGGCGAAATCGCCGGCCTTGCTTATGTCGATATCACTACCTCCGAATTTGCCGTCACCCAGTTGCCTCTGGGCCGCGTGCGCAACGAACTGGAACGCCTCAAACCCTCGGAGATCATCGTCGCCAAAGACGCCGCGCTGCCTGATTTGGGTTTGAATCTGCCGCTGACCAAACTGGACGACTACGAGTTCGAGGCGGAAGTCGCCCGGCAATCTTTACTCAAACATTTTGACGTCGCTACGCTGGAAGGCTTTGGACTCGGCGGCTTGCCGCTGGCGATGCGAGCCGCCGGGGCGATCGTGGTTTACCTGACCGATACCCAGAAAAACGCCTTGACTCAGTTAACGCAGTTAACGGTTTACACCACTGATAATTTCATGGCGCTGGACGCCCAGACACAGGGTAACCTGGAACTGTTTCGTACCTCCGCCGGGCAGGTGAAAGGCTCGTTGCTGTCCGTGATCGACGAGACGAAAACCGCCATGGGCGGTCGTCTGTTGAAGAGGTGGCTGAGTCAACCGTTGCTTGACATCAAAACATTGGCACAAAGACAAAACAGCCTCGGCTATTTTGTAGATAATCCTCTGCCGCGCGTGGAAATTACCGATATTCTCCACCAGACCGCCGATCTGGAAAGACTGATCAACCGTATTGCGGGGGGCAATGCCCTGCCGCTGGAATTAGTTGCTCTCAGCCGCACGCTGGAAAAAATCCCCGCGCTGGCCGCGCTATTGACCGGAGAGGTATTTCAATCTCTCCAGGCCGCCCTCTTGCCTCAGCCGGATATTATCACGCTCATCGGGACTGCCATCAACCCCGAACCCGCGAGTACGGTCGGTGAGGGGAATGTCATCAAGCCCGGTTTCTCCGAGGAATTGGACAGTGTACGTTCTATTTCTAAAAACGCCCGGCAGTATCTGGCGGGCATGGAACGTTCCGAACAGGAAAAGACCGGCATCAAGTCCTTGAAAATCGGCTACAATCAGGTCTTCGGTTACTACATCGAAATCTCAAAATCATACATCGCCCAGGCGCCGCAGACCTACATCCGCAAACAAACCCTTTCCACCGGGGAGCGTTACTACACCCCCGAGTTGAAGGAATATGAAGCCACCATTCTCAACGCCCGCGAAAGAATCGAGATTTTGGAAAAATCTCTTTACCAGCAGGTCTGTCGGCAGGTGGCCGGTTACCGTGCCGCCATATTGCAGCTCGCCGACGCGTTGGCGCATCTGGACGTGTTTTCCAGCCTGGCGGCCGTGGCGGTGAATCACCGCTACGTGAAACCGGTGCTGACCGGCGGTGATGAAATCAAGATCGTGGAAGGTCGCCATCCGGTGGTGGAGCGTTCTCTGTCAGATACCACCTTTGTGCCCAACGATACCTGTCTTTCTAACCGGGACGACCAGATCATCATCCTCACGGGACCGAATATGGCGGGTAAGTCCACCTACCTGAAACAGGTGGCTTTGATTGTGTTTTTAGCACAGATCGGTAGTTATGTGCCGGCCGCGGCGGCGACCATTGGCCTGGTGGATCGGATTTTCACGCGCATCGGCGCCAGGGAGGATCTGGCGGCCGGACACTCTACTTTTATGGCGGAGATGGTGGAAACCGCCAATATTCTGAACAATGCCACAGCGCGTTCGCTGCTGATTCTGGATGAGATCGGCCGCGGCACCTCTACCTACGATGGGCTTTCCATTGCCAAAGCGGTGGTGGAATACATCCATAATCACCCCAGGCAGGGCGCCAAAACCCTGTTTGCTACTCATTACCATGAGATGGTGCAAATGGCGGATTACCTGCCGCGCGTCAGAAACTATAATGTGGCGGTTAAAGAAGAACGCGGCGAAGTCATATTTTTACGTAAGATTCTGCCGGGCGGCGTTGATAAGAGTTACGGCATACATGTCGCCAAGCTGGCAGGTCTGCCGCGGTCGGTGGTACACCGGGCGCAGGAGATCCTGGATGAATTGGAAACGGAAAACGGGCGGCTGTCTGTAAAGCATCCGCGAAAAACCGAACCTGAAGCGCAATTACTTATGTTCGGGCAGAAATCACCGTTGATCTCCGCGTTGGAAACCATGGAGATCGATGCCCTGACCCCGTTGCAAGCCTTGACCAGATTGTACGAATTACAGAAACAGGCGCGGTCAGAAGGCTAATCGAACGTGGCGCCCTGCACAATTTTCAGATGAGGAAAGGGATAGTGCGCTATGTTATTGGTTAATAGCGGGACATCCAATTCCTGAGCCGTGGCGGCGATGACCGCGTCCACGACGCCGATCGTCGTTCCCCTGGCACGTAATGTTTTCAAGGTTTTCCCTGCAATGCGGGCTATCGAAGTGGTTACTTCTATCGTGGTTAACCCATCTAAAAATTCCGTCGTGTCGGTTTCTTCATTTGGGCGCATTCCCTGGTATATTTCCAGGTGGGTGAGTGTGCTCACCGCCAGCAAGCCGTTAATAGCGTACTTGTTGAGGAGCGCGACCGCGTAGGGGCGGTTTCTCAAAAAATCTATCAGGACATCGGTATCGATCAAGCAGGCTATGTTAAGGGGCATAATGCCCCTTTTTTTCATTGATGTGTAGAGCGGGAGCGCGGTCGGTTTTCCGTATCAGGTTGATATAGTCTACGGTATCCCTGGTGGTTTTTAGTTCGGGGTAGTTTTCATCTTTCCAAATTCCCGCCCCCTTTGTTAGGGCTTTTTTCTGCCGCACGTATGTGAGGTAGTACCCTAAGGCTTCGGTGAAGAAAGAGCTCACTTCCCCCTGAGGTATAATTTCTTTTATTTCTATAGCAAGGTCATTGGGTATGGTGACGGATATTTTTGCAGTATTGGTGTTTCTTTTCATTTTGTCCCGCTTTACCTGTTATCTTGTCAATAATACTACCATTAATACTACTTGTCAAGAGGCGGTTGCCATGTGTCAAGGCTTGCCGAAAGCCGTTTATGTCTAATGCGCGGGATTGTTGACCCGATATTTTAGAGGTGCTAGAATCTCTGGAATTGGCTATATTCTGCGCCGGGGGTGAGGTTAAATGGCGTGCGTAAATTATTCCAAAGCAAATAGAATTGCCCTGATCACTTTGAATCGCCCCGAGAGTTTAAATGCGATTAATGCCCAACTGACCGCGGAATTTCAGGCGGCATTGGTTAATTTTCGTGACGATCCTGATGTCTGGGTGGGTATTCTGACCGGCGCCGGAGAAAGGTCTTTTTCTGCCGGGGCGGATATTAAGGAATCGATTTCACTGGCGGGTGTGAAAACCTCTAATGGGGTAAAAGGCGTTGGCCCTGTGCGCATCGATCAAATCTGGAAGCCGGTCATTGCGGCGATCAATGGGTATTGTCTGGGCGGCGGTTTGGAACTGGCTCTGACCTGCGACCTCAGAATCGCCGCGGAACACGCGCGTTTCGGCACGCCGGAAGTGCAGATCGGCACGATTCCCGCGGGTGGCGCCATCGACCGTTTGCCCCGGTTCATCAATCGGGTGAAAGCCGCTGAGATGATGCTTCTGGGGCAGCAGATCGATGCCCGTGAAGCCCTGGAGATGGGGCTGGTGAACAAAGTCGTTCCGCAGAGCGAACTCATGATAGAAGCTATGAGATGGGCGGAATTGATGGCGAAAGCGGCGCCGGTAGCGGTGCGCGCGGTTAAAGAAGGCATCATCAAAGGGTACGATTTGCCGTTGGAAGAAGCGCTGCGGTACGAGCACAAATTGCTCGATCATATCCGGGAAACCGCTGATTTTGTAGAAGGCGCGCGTGCCTTCAAAGACAAGAGAAAACCGGAGTGGCAAGCGAAATAACGGCCGGATATTTACTTAACGTCCATTTCATTGAAAACTACCCCTGAAAGTTGAAGGATAAATGTTCAGATGTTACAATCTAGCCAGCAGTAGGGAAGGAGGGTGTTGATGCCGGAGACCGCCGCAGTCAATTACTACACCAAGTCCAAAAAGTTGAAAATCCCGGCCTTTATCCACGTGGAAAAATGCTGGCCGGCAGTTGATAAATTATCCCCTTGTGAAGCCGCTTGTCCCTTGCAGATGGACGTGCCGAATTACATTATCGCCATTGCGCAGGGTGATGCTCGCAAAGCCTTGGATATCATTCGCCAGACCAATCCTTTACCGTCGGTCTGCGGCCGGGTGTGTCATCATCCCTGTGAGACGGAGTGTAACCGCCGGGCGGTAGATTCTGCCGTAGCTATCGAAGCTTTGAAGCAATACGCCGCCGATTACGGCCGGCGCGAGCTTCCTCAAGCCATCACGCCGTCTAAACCAGCCAAAGTGGCCATCGTTGGTTCCGGGCCGGCGGGTTTGACCGCCGCCCACGATCTGGTCATTAAAGGGTACGCCGTCTCAATTTTCGAAGCCGCGCCCGTTGCCGGCGGTATTCTGACCTCCGCCATCCCTGAATTTATACTTTCTAAAGAAGCCGTCCAAAGGGACATTGATTACATCAAAGCCCTGGGGGTGCAGATCCACACCAACATCGCTATCGGGAAAA
This sequence comes from Dehalococcoidales bacterium, assembly GCA_028713395.1. Lineage (GTDB taxonomy): Bacteria > Chloroflexota > Dehalococcoidia > Dehalococcoidales > Fen-1064 > JAQTOJ01. The sequence continues at coordinate 19,720 of JAQTOJ010000002.1, forward strand.
AGGTGACGTTGCAAGACCTGCGGCGACGCGGTTTTAGCGCGATACTGGTGGCCATCGGTCACCAGAAAAGCGCCGGATTGAAAATCACGGGCGCGCCACGGAACGGGGTTTTTTATGCCCTGGATTACCTTAAAGAGGCGAAAAATGGTTTCTCCAAACCCCTGAAAGGGAAAGTATGGATTATCGGTGGTGGCGCGGTGGCCATGGATTGCGCCCGCACCGCCATACGTCAGGGCGCGGCAGAAGTCCATATCGCCTGCTTGGAATCCCGCGAAAATATGCCGGCTTTTGCCTGGGAAATTGAAGCCGCTGAAAGAGAAGGGGTGAAAGTGCACCCCGCCTTGGCCCCGCAGGAATTGACCTCTAAAAACGGGACACGCGTTAATGGCATCAAATTCCAACGCGTCTCTTCCACATCACTGGATAGCGCCGGACGCGTCAAATGGACGCTGTTGACCGGCGCCGGCGGCGAATTCAGTATCGATACCGATACCGTAATCATCGCCGTCGGACAAACTCTCGATCAAGATGCAGCACCTTCTGAACTGACGTTCAACCCGCGCGGGTTGATAAATGTTGATGCACTTACCGGCGAAACCGGTCTCGCCGGGGTTTTTGCCGCCGGTGATGCCGCGGGCACCGGCCGGACCGTTACCGGTGCTATGGCGGCGGGACGCCGCGCGGCCCTTTCGATCGATCAGTATTTGAGCGGGCAGCCCGTGGTCCCGGTTAAGGAAAATCGCGGGGTCATCACCATCAAACCGGAACAGGTGCCTTCCTACTTCGTGCGGCGGGAACGCTGGGAAATGCCCAGATTATCACCCAGGCAAGCCGTGAAGACCAACCGGGAAGTAGATCTGGGTTATGCCAAATGGCAGGCTATGGAAGAAGCCAACCGCTGCCTCAACTGCCGGATGTGCGCTAACTGCGTTTTCGAGCGCGGTCAACTTTGTTATGATACTGCCATGAGGCTGTTATAAAGGGAAAACGGGAGGAGGCAATATGTGTTTTCTGTGTGAACAATTCGGGGATACGGCGGCCGGCCACGGTCTCTGGTACCTGAATCCAAAAAATTATGCCCGTAATATGTACAAATTACGCGCCCCCGGCGAGGGGTTTAAAGGCGCCGAGGCAGGGCTGGAAACCGGCGCCCGGTCAGGGCCTGGACTCAATGACCTGTTGCGTGCCGCTGAGAACAGCAATTTTGAGGAATATCAGAAGATCCAGCAATATATGCGGGAAACCGGCCAGGGCAGCCAGGTGGTGCCGCTGGAAGATGCGGACCGTGTTCTGGAATTATCCTCTCCCATCGGGCTGATCGCTTGCCTTTGCCGCAAAGAAGTGAGAGCCATCGATGAGCGTAATGAACACGAGTATACCTGTATGGGTATGGGCGTGGGTATGCTTAAATGGGAACGCTGGCCGGAAAGATATAAAGGCGGCGTGAAATTCGTGAACATCGAGGAAGCAAAAGAGTGGAACCATGAAATGGACCGCCGCGGCTTCGTGCATATCCTCATGTTGTTCGGCGCGCCTTTTATCGGCGGTTTCTGCCAGTGCGACTACCCTGACTGTAACGCCCTGAGAAACGCCGTCGATTTCGGTATCGGCCCGCTCAAGGGTCACTATGTCGCGGTGGTTGATTATGATAAATGCAACGGCTGCGGTATCTGCGCCCAGCGCTGTCAGTGGGGGGCTCTCAAATTTGAAGTCACCAACGAAAAAGCCAATGTCGATGTCTTTAAATGCTACGGTTGCGGACTCTGTCAGACCGGTTGCCCGCGTGGCGCCATCAGTCTGGTGGATAGAAAAACCGTGCCGGCCGTGGCGGAGGTGTGGCGATGACATATCCATTACCCATGGGTAGAAAATTCCCGGTCATCACCGTCGACCAGGCGAAATGTACCGTGCCTTTCCTGTGTAAAAAGTGTTTACAGGTTTGTCCCTCCGTTGTTTTCTACGTGAGCCGCGTGATGCAAAAAGAAAAAAGATTGGAAGAGATGGATCCCCGCGTCGATGGCAATTACGTGTTGCACGCCGCGCGTCGGGATAAATGCACCGGCTGCAATCTCTGCATCGATGTCTGTCCGGTTAATGCCATCAAGATTCAGATGCCTGCCCAGGAAAAAGAAGTGATTAAACCCAAGGGTGCGCAGTGGGGACAGGAGTAAAGCATGACGACTGATTATTTTGCCGAATTGAAAAAACAACCTTACAACCGTTTTGTCGCGCCCAAGCCCTACTCTTTCGATCTGAATGAAGATATGGTCAAGATGCTGCGCACTGAGTTCAACGCGGATAAAGTCTCCGGCGAATTGATGGAGGCTATCAAAGGTAAAAGTAAACATGAAGCCCCCAAAGTCGCCGAAGCCTTTTTCAAACAGATGGGCGCCAGGTGGATGAACCGCACCATCCAGTTAGCGGATGAATACTCCGACCGCACGATCGAAATGATCATGGAAACAGTGGACCGCAACTGTAAGCAGTTTTTGATTTTCCCGCATGTATTACAGCGTTACGTCGAGGTTGCCAACCTTGCCAACCAGGATTTTTTAAAATTGCCGATCACGCTGGATAATATGTATGAACTATCTTATCGCGTGCCCAAATGCGCCCTCTATGCCAAGATCACTGAAAAAGCCGGGGCGGAATTCGCCGGTTTGATGACCTGTAAAAATTATTGCCTGACCGCCCTCGATGTGGCGCAGAAAAAAATTGAGGTTGACACCTTGCTCACCATGCCGGCGGAAACCGTGAAGAACAAGTTCTGCGAATTCTCCATGAAGAAGTTATAGGTTTGTCATTCTGAGAGCACAAAGTGGCGAAGAATCTAGTGTTAGTTGTCATATTGAGTCTCCGGTTGGGACGGTTGTCTCCAATTGGGCGTCGATTCCAATACGTCCCTCTCCCTTGTCTGAGCACGGGCTCCTGGTATCCTTCAATCGTCTTTGCGAGGAGCGACGCGGCAATCTAAAACCAATGTGCCATTCAACCCCATATATGGGTAAAACTCCGGTTCTTGTCCTTCAGTCTCCATCCTCTTCCTTGAGGGTGGATTATAGCTGTAAACACAGGAAAAATGCATGCCGAAACTAGACGGTAAAGTAGCCCTCGTTACCGGCGCCGGGCGCGGTATTGGTAAAGCCATTGCCGTCCGCCTCGCGGCTGATGGCGCTCGCGTCGTGCTTTGTGATAAAGACCTCGCATTTGCCGAGCATGTCGCCGATAAACTCCGCAAAACCCGGTATGATGCCATCGCCGTCCGCGCGGATGTCTCCGTCTGGCAAGATGTGGAGACGCTTTTCATCGAAGTGTCCAGGGTCTTTGGCGGCGTTGATATCCTGGTCAATAATGCCGGCATCCGGCAGGATATATCTTTACATAAAGTTGCGGAACAGGATTGGGATAGCATCATTTCCGTGCAAACCAAGGGCTGTATCAATTGCTGTAGGCTGGCGCAAGCACATATGGTGACGCAAAAATGGGGTAAAATCGTGAACATCTCGTCTCCGGTGCCCGCCGTCCTTGGTGAAAAAACGCAATCGCTTTACGCCGCGGCCAACGCCGCCATCGATGGTTTCACGAAGGCGTTGGCTTTAGAGTTAGGCCCCTTCAATATCAATGTCAACGGCATTGCCCCGGACTACATCGATACTGAAATGCTGCGTGACACCGCCAAACAACAGGGCATGTATATCGATGACTTCCGTAAAATTGCCGTCTCTCAGATCGCCCTGAAACGTATGGGTGACTCCGATGACATCGCCGGGGTCGTCTCTTTCCTCGTCAGCGAAGACGCCTCGTTCATTACGGGTCAAGTGATACAGGTGAAGGGTGGACCTTAATATTCACAACGTCATTCCAGCGAAAGCTGGAATCCAGAATTGGATTTCGGATTTAGGTATTAGAATTTGGTTGTGGGGTGGTGCCTAAAGGAGTGCATTGTGCATTTTATGCCGGACACGGAAGACCAGGACTCGGCGGCCGAAGTATTCTGGCCGGAAGGTTATAAGTTGGTCATCCGGGAAAACGCCCCGCTGATCATCAAAAACACCCTGCTCAAAGAAAAGCCTTTCACTGCTGTCTACGCACGTGATTACACCCTGAAATACGCCGATTATCCTCTCTTCATTGATAAACTGGCGGAGATGGTCGCCATCAGCCTGGAAAACGGCGCGGACAATGCCTTCGACGATATTATTAATTCCTTCCTCAAAGAAGCGCCTTTGCCGCCGTTAAGGGTCTACAAACATTATTTTCCCGCGGCGATTCTCCCCTCTGATTTCCAAAAATCCCTTTCCGCAGTGATTATCGATGAATACAGTCAAGATAATATCTATGTTTACGCCTATGGCGTCGGCTATAAAAAGACCTTCCTGATCTTTGACGATTATATCAAGCGGATATCGGAATTGGTGATTACCGGTGCCCAAAATGCCGCCAACGATGCTCTGGAAAACATCTATCGGAATTTGTATTTGCAAGCACCCCTCTCACCCCTCCGCCGCCACCCTCGCAGATTAAAAGTGTGGTAGGTCTTTGCTCATCTTAACTAACAGCGAAGTCCCAGCTTTTCATTGTGTCACTATATAGCTTCGCTTGGACACCACATCCGATGGTAAGCTGTAATCTGGATGTGACCGGTTAGCAGCTCCAAAAGATGGAAGGCGGAGGCCTTCCATCTCGTGAATTTCCCTCTCCCTCCATGGGAGAGGGTTAACAGTAACGAAGTTACTGAGGGTGAGGGTCGTAGAGGCATGAAAGGTTGGACTAGCTGAGCCCCCCGCATCCATTTTTTTTTGCTTTCCCACAAGGCAGGCATTACCTTTGCTCATTATGCTAACATAGGAATATGAGAAAAATAGCCGTGTGCGGCAAGGGTGGCAGCGGGAAAAGCGTTATCGTGCGTTTACTCGCCGATGCCGTTCGCCGTCGCGGCTGGCGCGCCCTCGTCATTGATTCCGACGAATCCAACACCGGTTTGCACCGTATGCTCGGTTTCGCCAAAGCCCCGGAACCTCTCATCGGCTTGCTCGGTGGGAAAAACCACCTGGAAGCCATGCTGGAAGAAGCCATTCGCGCCGGCATTCCAGAGATGCAGGTAGACCTGATGCCGCTCGGCATGCAGACCGCCATGATCCCCCCTGCCTATCTTCTGGAAAAGGACGGCATCCGTCTGGTCAGCGTTGGCAAAATATTGATGGCGCTCGAAGGTTGTGCCTGTCCCATGGGCATCGTCAGCCGTTCTTTCCTCAAAAAACTGGTGCTGGAGCCGGATGAAATCGCCATCGTGGATATGGAAGCCGGTGTCGAGCATTTTGGGCGCGGCGTGGAAACGAGCATCGATTGCGTCCTCGTCGTCGTGGAACCTTCGTTGGATTCGCTTGAAGTCGCGGAAAAAATCCATGAGCTCTCCGAGCAGATAGAAATCTCCGATGTCTGGGCGATTCTGAATAAAATCCCCTCGGAAGCTATTGCCGCCCGCCTTACAGAACGTCTGGAAGCTACGCAGATTCACGTCATCGGCGCGATCAAACAGGATAACGATATCTTCGAATCCAGCCTTGAAGGTCGTCCCATTAACAGTCGCGCGGCCGCCGCAGAAATTGATAAAGTGCTGGAATTCTTATTTCCGTAGAATAAATTAAAAGCCAGGCTATCCCCTTCAAGCTACTCAAACACTCAAGTCGATGTTAACCAACCTGTAAAATATTCTTAAAAAATGCTTGACTCTACCATCACGTCATAGTTTATATTTAGATTATGACGGACTACACCGTAAAAAAATTAGCTTCGCTGGCTGGGGTTAGTGTCCGCACCCTGCATTACTACGATAAATTGGGCATTCTCAAACCTAGATACCGGCCGGAGAACGGTTACCGGCATTACGATGAGGCTTCCATTATCCGGCTGAAGCAAATTATGTTCTTTCGGGAACTTGGATTCAGCCTTGATGAAATTGTGAAAATAATATCAAGTCCGGACTTTGATATCATCGAAGCCCTGAAAATCCACCGTGAAGAGCTTGTCAAAAAGTCGGAGCGGCTGCGGGAGCTTGTTTCGACTGTAGATAAGACCATTAAAAATTTGAGAGGAGAAGATAAGATGCAACTGACCACAGATTTACCATTGCCATTATTCGTGCGCGGCAAAGTGCGCGATACCTACGATTTGGGAAAGCACTTGTTAATTATCGCCACCGACCGCCTCTCGGCGTTTGATGTGGTCTTGCCGTGCGGCATTCCGGATAAGGGTAAGGTCTTGAACCAGATTTCAGCCTACTGGTTCGATCAGACGAAACATATCGTCCCGAATCACGTTATCGAGTTGGTGGACGACGTTAAGGTCTTGGATAAATATCTCCCGGCTGCCGAGCGTTTTGCTTATCCCCAATACCTGGCCGGGCGGTCCATGGTAGTGAAAAAAGTGCAGCGCTTACCGATCGAGTGCGTCGTTCGCGGTTACCTGGCGGGGTCGGCCTGGAGCGAATACAAGAAATCCGGCACTGCCTTCGGTATCCCATTGCCCAAAGGGATGCTGGAAAGCCAGGAATTGCCCCAACCCCTGTTCACCCCCACCACAAAAGCCGATGAAGGCCATGATATGCCGATCAACCTGGCAGAAGTGAAAAAGCTGGTGGGTAACGACATCGGAGAAGCTGTGAAGGCAAAAAGTCTCGCGATCTACAATTTTGCCCGTCAACAGGCGATTACTAAAGGCATCATCATCGCGGATACCAAGTTTGAATTCGGGTTGGAAAACGGCAAGTTGATTGTCATTGATGAAATGTTGACCCCGGATTCATCCCGCTTTTGGGATGTAAAGCTTTACAAGATCGGGCAATCACAACCGAGCTACGATAAGCAACCGGTCCGCGATTGGCTGGAGAGGTCGGGTTGGAACAAGGAACCCCCGGCGCCCATGCTCCCCGATGAAGTCATCGCTTCCACCAGTCGTATCTACCGCACCGCCTATGAACGGTTGACGGGCAAGCAGTTGAAATGAATCGTTATGCTGCGCCCGCCTCAGGCGGGTGCAGCATTTCAGATTGGTGATACGCGTCGTCGATGGTGCCCCCTGGTGTGCTTCTTCTCCCTTGATTGGAGAAGATACAGGTGAGGGTGAACCCCAAAACTTCTAAATCCCATCCCGTGCCCCGACACGGGATCCAGCATCGTCTCCTCTGGTACTTGTGCACAGGCATCTTGCCTGTGCACTTCCGTCTTTGCGAGGAGCGCAGCGACGCGGCAATCTTAAACCGTTGTGTTATCCCACCCTGTAAAATGGACTAAATATTCCCGCTCCTCTCTTTCGATGCGAGAAGATTGTGATGCGGGTGAAAAAGGTCCCCCGCCGCTATCTGGGAATGTTCAGCTTGTTGATAATTAATGCCAGTTCGTTCTTCTCTTCCGGGGTGATCCCGATGAGCGGCATTCTTACCTCACCGCCTCTTAAGCCGACCAAATCCATGGCCGCTTTGACGACGCTGATAAACAGCGGCGCGCCGCCGGTCAAGCCGGAATGCGGGCGCCGTGCGCTCACCCGCCCGATGAATTCGTTGAAAGGATTCAACCTGGCGATCATTTCGTCCATTGCCGTATAGTTCTTTGCCATCGCTTCCTGGTACACTGCGTAAGACCACAGCGGGAAAGCATTGGCATTGGAACTGACCAGTCCGGGGCAACCATATGGCGCTTCAAATCCGAACATATTCTCGCCCAGACCGCACAAAACGACGGCGCCGGTTGGGTCGAGGGCTTTTTTCATCTGGATATAAGAGATGAGATTGCCCGTATTCTCTTTGCTGGCGATCACCCTGGGTATCTGGGCGATCCTGGCCATCAAGGGCGGTTTGATCCAGGTGGCCGTAGGCCCCGGATTGTTGTACACCAGCACGGCGATTCTGGTGCTTTCCGCGATCTGCCGGAAGTGCTGGAACATGCCTTCATCGGTCGGGGGGTAATAATAGGGTAAAATGATTTGTACCCCATCCGCGCCCACCGATTCCGCGTACTGGCACATTTTGATCGTTTCCTGCGTGCCGGCTCTGCCTGCCCCCACGAAGACGGGGAATTTCCCCTTTATTTCCTCCACCGTGGCTTTCATCACGGCTTTACATTCATCATCGGACATGACATAAAACTCGCCGGTAGACCCGAGCGGATTCATGATAAAATCCTTCCCTTTACATTGCGTCAGCAGCCATTGCAGGTTGGCTCTTAACCCGCCGATATCCACGCTGCCATCCTTGTTGAAAGGAGTCGTGTTGACGATGACCACGCCTTTCATCTTCTTTTTCAGTTCTTCCGGTATCATCTTCATCTCTCTGTCTCCGTTTTAGTTACTTAAGAAAATAGCACAACGTGTTCCCCAAGTAAAATCGGTGTTGGGTATTTGAAGATTAAAATGTGCGCGTGCGACTATGTTATACCCGCTGCTAACAAGGTGTCAAATGACTGCGCTTAAGCGCAGTCATCCCAGACTTGATCGGGATCCACGACCAAAGATGTGCTGCCATCCCCGCGCAGGCGGGGATCCATGACAAAAAGGTGAATTTATCCCCGTGAGCAGTATAAAACACTACAAGCTACCGCCGCCGCGTGAACATTCACCCGGCATTACGGTTCCCGTTCATTCCACTCCGCCACCCGGCTCGACCACACATCTTTCGCGGATTGCTCCAGTACGTCGAGGTGCGGGTTAACAATATCCAGCCGGGGCGGCAGCAGTCTATTCTCAAATTGCTTGAAGAAAATATTGTGTTTCATCAACGCGGTGATGGTGGTATGGGCGCCGCCATAAACAAAAAAATCCAGTTTTTTTGCCTCAGGCTCGAACATTTCTTTGACGTGGACGACCACGCGTTCCAGAAAATGGTGTGTTTGTTCCACCCGCCGCTGCCGGAAGCGGTTGGCGGAGGAACCGCCCTGCCGTTGCCGTCCATGTACCAGACCGGTGCCGGTTTTGTGGGCAATCAATTTCTCATCCCGGGCGATGCCGATGGAGTAATAACCCAGTCTTACCAAAACGATGCCGACCTTCCACGGGTGGTTCAAAAGCTGCTCCAACGGGGCGGTTTCATAACCCGCGGTCACATATTTTTCTTTGATTGGAAACGGCGGTTTAATCACCAGTCTATGACTTTGTCCCCAGAAAATCACTGCCCCGGTTTCCGTGCCGGCAATGAATTTCGTGATTTCCGGCAAGGCTTCGCCAATTGACGGCACTTGTTTCAATAACAATTCGGCGTCCGCCAAGGACATGGCCACCGGCAAGTAAAGGGTCGTTGCCGGTTCCTCTGTTTCAGCCAGTTCTGTCAGCTTGCTCAACAGGCCGGTTCTCGTTAGTTTGTAGCTATGATTTATCGTCATTTTTTTATTCTGTTCACCAGCAACCAGCCGTTAGTCGCTAGTTGCTCCTTCTGAACGCTGATAGCTGAAAGCTGATGGCTGATCGCTGACCGCTCGTCTACAACTTCACCACCGTCACACCGTTGCCGCCCTCGCCGTTTTCTCCCGGACGGAAGGCTTTGACCAGCGGGTGGTGCGCCAGCATTTCCCGCACAATTTTCCGCAGCACGCCCGTGCCGGAACCGTGCACGATCCTCACCTGTCCCAGATTGGATAGGGAGGCATCGTCCAGGTAGCGGTTGACCATGTCCTCGACTTCTTCCGCGCGCCGGCCCAATAAAAGTAGTTCCAGCGGCACTGCCTTCAAAGCCGGACGGCTCACGCTCACCCGCCGCACCGGTTCGTTTTCTTTTTTCACTACTTTTTCCACGCCATCCAGGCTTAACTTGATGCGCGTCGCCCCGGCTTGTACTTCAATTTCCCCGCTGGCTTCTTTGACCGCCAGCGCCTGCGCTTCGATTTCCGCTTCTTTCAGCCAGACCGTGTCGCCCGCTTTGATGGTTTCATCCGGTTCCGGTTTGGCATTGGGCGCGGATTGCGTAGTCTGCCAGATCTTGTCTTTGAGCCTATCCTGCACCTTTGCCAGCACCCGGCGCGTCTGTTCGACGCTGTCTTTGGACTTTTGTTTGCGTAATTCCGTGCTCGCCTGTCTTAATTCCCGCTGCAATTCGGCGGCTTCGCTGACCACCAGGTCGCGCGTTTCCTGCA
>JAQTOJ010000003.1 GCA_028713395.1 Dehalococcoidales bacterium
ATATTCCTTTATCTCTTTCCGCCAGGTTGGTATTCGAGCAGAGTTACGATGAAGTGGACGGCGATAGCGCTTCCAGCACGGAATTATACGTTTTGCTCTCCCGGCTGGCGGAAGCACCCATCAAGCAGGGCATCGCCGTCACCGGCTCGGTCAACCAGAAGGGCGAGGTACAGGCGATAGGCGGGGTCAATGAGAAAATCGAGGGCTTTTTTGAAATTTGCCGTTATAAAGGCCTAAACGGGCAACAGGGGGTGATCATTCCCGCCAGCAACGTGATGCACCTGATGTTGAAAGATGAGGTGGTAAAATCTATTAAAACCGGCAAGTTCCACATTTATCCTGTAAATACCATCGACGAGGGGATAGAGATACTCACCGGACAAAAAGCCGGCAAACGCCTGAAATCCGGCAATTTTGAACCCAAATCAATCAACGACAGCGTACAAAAACGCCTCATATCGATGTCCAACAAGATGCGGAATTACGGTCGAGTTGAGGAAAAACCTAAAAATCGCAAAACCTCTACCGCGAAAACCGCACCAAAAAAATCCGGTAAGCGATAATGCAAAATAAAACCGTACCCGGTCTTTATAAAACATTTACGCTGTACCAGCACCGGTTATCAAGTCTAAATACGTAAAATCAAACGTCCTATGACCAAAGCACTATTGTGTGCCTGTCCACATGCTTATATGATATTGGTGTACAAACATATAGACACAAAGTGACAGGATTTACACAATGAGCGTGCAGGTCAAACAATCCGAGTGGAAAAAACAGTTGCCGCAACCGGAAGCCCTGGTGCTGATTCCGGAAGTAATGGCGCGCAAATTCAAGGTGATTCCGCTTGCGGTGAATCAAACAACGTTAAAGGTGGCAATGGCTAACCCCACCGATATCTTTGCGCTCGAAGCCCTGGGCACGAAGAGTCAAAAACGCATTGAAGCTTTATCCGCCACTACTGAAGATATTCTGGAAGCAATTGATTTTAACTATAAAGCCTACGATGAAGTAGCCAAACAGATTTCCGGCATGACACTCACCGCACCGAACGTGAAAGCCGGCGGTCTACTGGAAGAGGGTAAGCTTGATGCCATTGCCAGCACGCCCATCGTGCAAGCCTTAACGTTGATAATCGATGAAGCGGTCAAAGCCCGCGCTTCGGATATCCATCTACAGCCACAGGAACACAACTTACGTGTGCGCTACCGCATCGATGGCACCCTCTACGATATGTTCACATTGCCATTGGAAAGCGTGAATCCGCTGTGTTCGCGGATCAAAATCATGGCAAACATGAATATCGCCGACCACCACCGTCCCCAGGACGGTCACTTTTCCATCAACGCCAAAGGCAGGTTCCTGGATGTGCGTGTCGGCACCGTGCCGACGGTGTACGGTGAAATGGTGGCGTTACGCCTGTTGGACAAATCGCGTGTCAATCTGTCTCTGAGCCAGATCGGTTTTGCGCCGGAAAGCCTGGTGACCTACGAAAAAATGCTCAAAGCGCCGTACGGCATGATACTGGTGAGCGGGCCTACCGGCGCCGGGAAAACTACCACACTCTACGCATCCATTAATACACTCGATAGCACACAACTCAACATCATCACCATCGAAGACCCGGTGGAATATCGTTTCAAGAATATCAATCAGATTCAAGTGAATTCCCGCGCCGATGTTACCTTCGCGGCGGGTTTACGTTCCATATTGCGTCTTGACCCGGACGTGGTGTTAGTGGGTGAAATCCGCGATGCCGAAACGGCCGGTATCGCCATTCAGGCAGCCTTGACCGGACACCTGGTGCTTTCCTCAATCCACGCCAACGATACCGCCGGCGCCGTGATGCGACTTTTCGATCTGGGGATCGAACCTTTCCTGGTTTCCTCTGCTTTGATCGGCGTCATTGCGCAACGCATGGTCAAAAGGGTCTGTCCGAATTGCGGTGAAATACAAATAGCCCCGCAACTGGAACAAATAGCTTACAACCGGGAGATGGGTGAAAAACAAAAGGAATTTCTTTACGGCAAGGGTTGCCGATTTTGCTCTAACACCGGTTATCACGGGCGCACCGGCATTTTCGAGATCATGGCGTTGAACGATGAGATGCGCACCATGCTGCTGGATAAGGACGAAGCCCCGAAACTCCACGACCTGGCCATACAACAGGGCATGGTAACACTGATGAAAGACGGCATGCTCAAGGTCAAGGGCGGAATAACGACGCCGGCGGAAGTCCTGCGCAATACCTACATCACCGAGTAGAGGAGAATATCTTGGTTTATCAATATATTGCCTTCAAAGAAAACGGGAATGTGGTCAAAGGCAAGCTGTCAGCCACTAATGAAGAAACCGCGCTGCACTTGCTGGACTACGCCGGTTACCGGGTCGTCAGCCTCAAAGTACTGGCGCCGCTGCTCAGTCTTGGGAAACTAAATGCCCGCATGACGAAAATCAAACCCCAGGATATTATCTTGTTTTACCGGCAACTTGCTCTGCTGCTGGAATCCGGCATGGATATTATCTCCGCCCTGGAAATTCTGCGGGTGCAGTCCGCCAGCGGCGTCATGAAAAATGTTTATACGGATATTATTGCGGAACTACGCGCCGGTAATCCGCTATCGAAAGCCCTGGATAAACACCCCAAAATCTTCTCCGCCTTGTGCCGGCAATCTTTACGGGTGGGGGAACAAGCCGGGGGCATCGAGACTATTTTAAGGCAGATGGCAGATTATATGCAGCGTGAATTAAACACGGGCAAGAGCATCAAGAGCGCCTTGACCTACCCCATCATAGCCGCCATCGCTACCGTGATAGTTGTGGCGATTCTGGTGGGTTTTGTTTTACCCGCATTCGGCAACCTCTATGGCTCTCTGGGGGTGCAACTGCCGGCATTGACACGCAATCTCATTGCCGTCTCCACGTTTGTGAAAAGCAATTTTATCTTCTTCGGCACAATCATCGGCGGGGCTATACTCGGAGTGTCTATTTACATCCGCACTGTGCCGGGTCGGCTGGCGTTCGACCGCTTTTCCCTCAAAATACCGGTCTTGGGCAGAATTACCCACCTCAAAGAATTATCCCGCATTTGCCGGAGCATCTCGCTCTTGTTCCGTTCCGGGTTACCGCTCACGGAAATACTGCCGCTGGTAATCAACAGCACCGGCAATAAAGCTATCGTCAAATCGCTGGAGACGGTGAAAGAAGATATGTTCAAAGGAGACGGGCTTTCCAAACCGATGATGAAAGACCCCCTCTTTTTACCGATGATGGTGCAAATGGTGAAGGTTGGGGAAGAAACGGGTAATCTGGACGTTACCTTGATGGCCGTGGCGGAAAGCTATGAAACCGAATCCAAGGACAAAACCGACGCGCTGGTGGCGATGATACAACCCACCATGACAATCGTCATCGGCGGCATTATCGGTTTGATTGCGCTCTCCATGGTTTCCGCTATGTATTCCATTTACGGGCAGGCATTCTGATGTTTGTTAACAGGCTGGTGTCACAACAAAAAGGCTTCGGTTTGATAGAAACCGCGTTAGCCCTGGGCATGCTGGGCGTGATAGCGGTGGCCTTTTTCAGTGGTCTGGCAACAGGCACCCGCGCCAGTATGGTCACCCGGGATAACACCATGGCGGAAAGCCTGGCGCGCAGCCAGTTGGAATATGTGAAGAAATGCGCCTATGTAACCGGAACCACCGTTTACCCGGTCGACGCAGGAATTCCCACCGGCACCGGTTGGGTAATACTACCTGCTACCTCCGCGAGTCTTTCGACACCGGATAACGGTATCCAAAAAATAACAGTAACGATACAGAAAAACGGGGAAACCGTGTTTGAATTAAGCGGATACAAAATCCAATGAAAAACAGAAATGAAAACGGTTTTGGCGCGGTGGAACTGCTGATCGGACTGGTGGTGGCGGCTATGATCGGGTTAGGCACCACCATGCTCACTCAACAGACCCTGACTGTCAACGATCGGACGCATACCAATATCGCCACCACCACCCAGGTGGAAAATGCCGGTTACTGGATATCAAGAGACGCCCAGATGTCCGAGGATATTTTAACGGCGGGACTGGATTCCCAAACCTTCATCGAATTCGGTTGGACGGAATGGTTGCTGGGACAGGACTCTATTTACCATTCGGTCATCTACTCCTTTGCCAATACTGAGGATGGCGTGGGGGATCTGATGAGAACCCACTGGAGCAGCGCCGGTGAAAACCAGACCACCCTGGTTGCCAAATATATATATTTCGATCCCGAGGATACGGATGGTTCCTCTTTGGCTGATTTTGCAAACGGTTACCTCAATATCCGGTTAGTCTCGATTCTGGGGCACGATACCGCGATACGTAATACCAAAGTCTCCCCACGTCCCGGATTCGCATGGTGAAAAATGAAGAATATAAGTAAAATTTTCCGGGGTGAAGAAAGCGGTCAGGTACTATTGGTTGTCCTGGCGGTCTTGTTGCTAGGCAGTCTCTCCATCACACCCGTTTTAAGCTTTGCCAGCACCAGCATCGCCGCCAATAACCGGCTGGAAATTCAAACCAAGGGCATTTACGCGGCTGAAGCCGGTGTAGAAAAGGTACGCTGGAGTTTAGAAAACAATGCCCAGCCACCCGTCAGCTTGGCAAACGACATCAATGATATGGGTGTGGGCATGGAAACAGTTTTTCTGGGCAACTACACTCTGTATTTCGGCACGCTGGTGCCCACCAACGGGCATAGCAATTTCTTGCGGGTGCAGGGTGATATGGTCTGGAACGGGGGGGTGAATGCTTATCTCTACACCATCACGGTGACCAAACAAAATACACCCAGTACCGTATTCATCAACCAGGTGGGCGTGCGATTACCGCCGGGTTACCATTACGTGGCTTACTCTGCCAATGATTTTCCCACCAACGTGGCGAGGGGAGAGCCGGAAATTTCCCAGGACTCGCTTGGGGCGGAGATGATGAACTGGACTTTCTCCAACACCAAAGTTGACCCCACCAAGACCGAAAAGTTTTATGTGACCGGAGAAGGAGAACTGGAGGGCGATTACACGTGGGTCGTAGCCAACCGGTCCGATATCGGGGAAGTGGGAGAGATAACCGGCGGTGTTTACGATGTGACTTCGACCGCCACCAACGATACAGACAATGTGACCGCCATCATTCAAACCAAATTGATGATGGTGGGGGGACAAGCTGAGGTGATTTCATGGCAGATAACAAAGTAATCGCACGGTCTATTCCCAGGTTTCAAATCAACTTAAAGCTCGGGAAAAAAACCCTGGCCGTAATGGGATTGGGCATCGTGGCGATCGCGGCGGTGGGCGTGCTGGGATACCGCAATCAACAAATCGCCGAGCAAAAGACACTGGAAGAAGAACTGACCGTCGTGCAAAACCGGCTGGCCGCGCTGGGACTGGACGAATTACATGTTCAGTATGCTTCGATAACTTCTCAAATCGACCAGGCAAAAACCCAGATCCATGAATTAAAAGCCCAGGTTGGCGTGCCAATCAACAGCATCGAAACCAGCGACAAGCTATTCGCCATCGCGCAAAAAAGCGGGGTGAAAATAACCAACATCGTGACCATTGTCAGCTCCCCTTCCGAGCTCCTGAAAGTGCCGGTGGATGGTATGCCCGTGACACTGGAGTTACAAGGGGAATTGGTCAAGTTGGTTGACTATCTTAGTGTTTTGAAAACCGATTTTCTGACCGGTTATGTGGATGATGTGAGTTTTGTAATTTCGGCGGATGAACCGGCGACCCTTTCCACCGCCACCATTAACATGATGATTTACACCTACCGGGAGAACTAAGATGGCGCAAAAAACAACTAGTCTCTACATAGATGATGACGGTATAAAACTGCTAGTCAACCGTGGGGAACGTATCAAACGCTGGGGTAAAGTGAAGATCAGCCCCGGTCTGGTACAGGGTATGACCATACCGGAGCCGGCGAAGTTGGCGGAACAAATCACTCTCCTGATGAAAAAACTGAATGTCCGGGCGAAAAAAGTTGACTTAAGTATCAGCGCGCAGCAATGTTTGACCCGGCAGATCATGTTGCCGAATTTACCGAAAGCGCTATTGACGGAAGCCGTCACCCGCGAAGCTCGCCGGATATTGCCGATCTCCCCGGAAGAATTATATCTCTCCTGGCAGATCGTGCCGGCGCCGGAAAACAAGTTGGAGGTTTTCCTGATCGGTTTGCTGCGTAAAAACATCGATCCTTTACTGGCAGCGTTGAAACTGGCCAACCTGAAGGTCAATTCGCTGGTGCTGAAACCCATGGCGCTGGCACGTTTGATAAAGGAGCCAAATGCTTTACTGGTTGACGTGCAACCGACAGAATTCGATATCGTGCTGATGGTCAGGGGTATTCCCAACCCGATGCGCACGGTGCCGTTTTCCTCAGCGAAATTGACCTGGGAGGAAAAAGCTCCGATTATACTTGATGAGATCGACCGCACACTCAAGTTTTATTTATCAAATAATCCGGAAAGCCCGTTACCGGGGAAATTACCCGCATATTTTTCCGGCGACCTGAATAGCCAGGATCCTCTATGCGCGGCAATCACAGAAAGGTTCGATCTCGTTCCGGCGGCTTTGACCGCTAACACCGACCATCCGACCGGTTTCCGCCCGCAACTGTATATGGTCAATGTCGCCATGTCCAAACAGGGGACTAGTTCGATATGGAACCCCGTTTCACAGGGCTTGACCTTGAATATCCTGCCGGAAGAACACCGCGTGAAAACTATCAAATGGACGCGGGTTTTACCCGTGCCAGTGACGTTGGTATTGATTGGCGTCACCGTACCGATGGTGATACTCACTTCCGGGGCTTCGGTGAATATTGCCGCCGCGAGGGCGCAACTGGACGCCGCCAATCAAATCCTGCAGGAAAAACAGCTGGAGAAACAGAACCTGAAAAAAGACATTAAAGCCCAGGAGGATACCTTCAAAACGGTATCGGCGGAATTGTTGAATGTCACCTTGTTACTGAATACCCTGACCACTACGGCGCAAACCAAGCCCGATGATATCAACATGATCATGAGCAACCAGCCGGAGAACCTTATTCTGGATAATTTCACCTTGAACCAGAACACATTGGTGATGACGGGAAATGGCGATGAAGCTACCATACTAGACTATGCGAGGTCGCTACGCACTAGTCAACGCTTCAGTCTGGTCACAGTCGATAACATTACCAGAACTGTTAACGGTGACTACACTTTTAGTTTGACCGTAACTCGTTGAGGAGCTTATGGAGATATTCGAATTATTAAAACTGGCACGGGCAAGAAATGCATCCGATCTTCACCTGGTGGCATACGTGCCGCCGGTCATGAGAATTCACGGGATACTGACCAAAGCGGAAGAAATACCGCCAATGACGGAAGATGAGTTCCAGCAGGGCATCGCGGCGATGACCACCGCGGAAAATCTGGAGCGTTTTCGGAAGACGGGCGAGTTGGATTTCAGTTTTTCTATGGACGGCGGCAGATTCCGCTGCAATGCCTCACGCCACCTCGGTACCACTGCGCTGGTGATCCGTGTGTTACCGTTGAAGATTCCGGTGATCGAAGACCTGGGGCTGCCATCCATCTGCAAAGACCTGATCAACAAACCACGCGGCTTGATCATTATCAGCGGGCCTACCGGCAGCGGTAAAAGCACTACGCTGGCCGCCATGATCAACCATATAAATAGAAGTACAGAAAGCCGGGGACGAAGAATTGTCACCGTGGAAGACCCGGTGGAATACGTCTATCAAAACGAAAATTGCCTGATCACCCAACGCGAACTGGGCAGCGATACGCAATCATTCAGTGAAGCCTTGCGGCATGTGCTGCGCCAGGACCCGGATATTATTCTCATCGGGGAAATGCGCGATCCGGAAACAGCCGCGGCGGCTTTGACCATAGCGGAAACGGGACATCTGGTCTTGACCACCGGTCACGCCCCCAGTTCCTCGGGCGCCATCGAACGCGTTGTCGATTTGTTTCCGCCCCATGAAAGATCTTTGGTGCAAAGCCGTATTTCCACCTTATTAGTGGGCGTCCTCTGCCAAACGTTGATACCCCGGGTAGACAAGCAGGGTATGACCGCGGCCATCGAAATCATGCTGGCGAATACCGCCGTCCGCAACGTGATACGTGACGGGAAGATTTTCCAGATACCGAATATTATCCGCACCAACCAGCAGGAAGGCATGCAGTTGCTCGACCATGCCTTGATCAAATTATACCGGCATAAGGTAATTTCCAACCAGAGTCTCTACGCTTTCTGCAACGATCGGGATGAGATCGAACGGCTCTTCGGCAAGAACGAGGTCGTCCCCGAACAAGAGCCTGCTGTGGCGGTAAGCGTCAACAGGAATTAGGATTTTATATACGGGCGGGTTAACAGCAAGCCGCTGAAACCTACATTTACTTTATAAACCTATTAAGAGATACCCCGTACAGCAACAATCTCCCGGTGACACAAACATTCGTGACCATTATTGCCGTTTGATGATCACAATTTCCGATGGGGTGGATTTGAAACCCGCCCTTACGGTTTTCCGGGTAAGGCAATGGGGGAGAAGCGACTCCTAAACTGATATAAAGTACCGCAGTCATCTTTGTTATAATTCAGAGTGAACCGCACGAGTTTGGTTTGGAAAGCAGGAGATTGCCGCGTCTTTTCAGTCCTCGCAATGGGGAGACACCGAGAGATGAAGTCTCCCATCCCCTCTGAAATTGCTTCTTTTCACTCGTAAAGACAGGTTCTATTATGCGGCCGGTGGGTTCGCTAGTTTCCCGGAGTGATTTACCCTACAATGGGCGGGTTTGAAACCCGCCCTTACGGTTTTCAACCGGGTTCCATGTCATTAAAAACCGAAATCGTGCTTAATAAAAAAGCCCGGAGCTAAACACTCCGGGCTTTTTTCCCCGTTATTAATTATGATATGTTAGTCTTGGGTTACGGTGCCATCGGCGGTAAATGTGTAGGTTTTACCGGATTTGACTACGGTCCCATTCAAACCGGTGAGATAATCGCTTAACTTTAAAGCGGTCGTATCAGTGGTAACAACTAAAGCCATGTCATCTTCAGCGGCGATGGGGACGAGTTTCGCAGTTGTGCTATCAGCAAGCATTGCCATGGTAGCGGTCTGAATATTGTGTAATTCGGTTTCGGCCGCTTCGTTCTTGCCGCGGTCGATAAATTTACCTACGTTAGGAATGGCCACGGCTGCCAGAACGCCGAGAATTGCTACCACAACCAGTAACTCGACCAGTGTGAACCCTTTCTGTCCGTAGCGGAAGCTCTTGAATAATTTCTTCATGCTTTTCTCCTTATTGTGTTACTTTGTGACAATTGTGTAAATTTCGTCACACCAATACTCATAGCTTACCATAACCACCACGCCGGTCAATACGCTAATAGTCCTCTTTTAAAGTAGGAAGAAAGTCCTATCCACGCCTGAAAACCATAGTACCCGCTCACAAAAGACGCGTGAAGGTATTGACGCGCTCACAAAAAATCGGCACAATGTATGGATATGACGGTAATATTGGCGATCATTTTCGGACTGCTTGGTGTGGCGATCGGCAGTTTCCTTAATGTATGTATAGACCGGCTGCCGGCGCGGAAATCGCTTGCCTACCCGGCCTCACATTGTGACGCCTGCCAGCATCCGCTCTCGCCCCTGGATAACATCCCTGTTATCAGTTATTTATGGCTCCGGGGCAAATGCCGGTATTGCCAGGCATCGATTCCCCGGCGCGTGGTTTTGGTGGAAATATTCACCGGCGCGCTCTTTACACTGTTGTATCTGAAATACGGCTTATCCGCCCAGTTTGCGGTGACTATTATATATAGTTGTATTCTGCTGGTATTGGCCGTGATCGACCTGGAAAACGGGTTATTACTGAATGTCATCGTATATCCCACCATGGTATTGGCGCTGGGCGCCAGTATCTTTTTGCCCGAAACAGTAGTTAACGGTTACGCCCCACATATCGGAATACTTAACGGACTGATGGCCGGGGCTATCGGATTTGTGATCCTGCTCATACCGGCCATTGTTTCAAGATCCGGCATGGGCTGGGGAGACGTCAAAATGGCGGGCATGCTGGGTTTGATGACCGGCTTCCCGAACGTCTTTGTCGCCATTCTGGGCGGCATTATTCTGGGCGGACTCTGGGCGATCGGACTGATCGTCTTGAAAAAGAAAAAACGTAAAGATGCCATACCGTTTGGGCCGTTTTTAGCCCTCGGCGGTATGATCGCGCTCGTCTGGGGGACCGCGATCATTCATTGGTATACCCGCTTTTTTTAATTCCGCTTATTAACAAATTATAAACATTTTGTAATAATGTTGTTTTTACTTGACAAGTTCCACAATTATCTCTATAATACCTCTTTGTTTCCTATTTTATGTCAGGTTGATTGATGTCTCCCCGGCATGAGTCTCTGACATAACCAAGTGGTTGCGGCGGTGTTTCAAGTATCGGCGGAGTATTCTTTTTAGTGAGGTATCAAGGCATGAACAAACTAAAAGTGCTGGTCGTCAGCCCGCAATCTTTCTTCCGCCAGGGGGTCTGGCATTCGCTATCGGTGAATAACGATATGGCCGTCGCCACGACATCGGAAATCGATACAATCGTGATGGCGGAAATAGACGAAGCCAACCCCGATATCACCATCATCGATGTGGACGGTATCGGCAGCGAAAAGATGCAGGCGGCGAAACATCTCAAACAGGCATTTCCCGGTATGGGTGTCATATTGCTGAGTTCCAATCCGGATGATAACCAGATGTTTCAAGCCTTGAAAGCCCACGCCGCGGCTTATTTGAAAAAAGATGTCTCACCGGAGGACCTGCTGGCGGCGGTCCGGCAGGTAGCTAACGGCGAACAACCCATACAGGAAGCCTTTACCACCCGCCAGAAAGTGGCCATGCAGGTGTTGAACAAGTTCCAGGAACTCACCTGGGAGACAGATACACCCAGCCGTTCCCCGCTTACCGACCGCGAGACGGAAATACTTTCTTTCGTGGCCCGGGGTATGTTGAACAAACAGATCGCTACGGAACTGGGGATCAGTGAACAGACGATCAAAAATCACATCACCTCGATATTACGCAAACTAAACGCCAGCGCCCGCACCGAAGCGGTTGTGCTGGCGATCAAACAGGGACTCATTACAATCAGCTAAGGAGTCCCTGGATTTGAGAAACCGATTTAAGGTCTTAACCGGAAGCCGGGCAGTGAAATATCTGCTCGGCTTTCTGATTTTGCTGGTGGTGGCGGACGGCTTCATTACCAACTATCTCATCAGTCATAATATTGCGCATGAGTCTAACCCTTTTTTATGGGATATCGCCGGTAGTCACTGGCTGATCATCATCAAAATAGTCGGGGCGGTAGTTTGTGCCTTCGTTCTCTGGGATATCTACCGCCACTGGCAAAAACTCGGCGTCATCAGTATTTACCTCTTCGTGGTCGTTTATCTGGTTATCGTCGGTTGGAATATCTCATTGCTGTTCCTCTAATATCCCGCTCATTTCGATAATCGCATAGGAAATTATTACTGATTATTGCCGTTATTGACTTATTTTTCGACCTTTACCAAACTGTAACAATACCTTAACGTTTTCGTGCCTGTGGTGATATTGACACCCCCAGCCTGCTATGCTAACATTTTCATACGGCAATAGGTTTCCGTATGCCATATTTTTCCAGGTGGGGGTGAAATGCCGATGAAAAGAGTCCTGGTCAACGAACCCGTCTGCATGGGTTGCCATCTCTGTGAAGTGTACTGCCAATTAAACCATTCCACGTCATCCGACCTGGTAAAAGCCTTCAAGCGGCCGGAACACCAAAATCTTCCACGTCTGCGCATCGAAGCGCGCAACCCGATCTTCTTCTCCCTTCGCTGTCAGCACTGCGCCGAAGCGCCCTGCATTTCCGCCTGTCTGACCGGCGCCTTGAGCCGGGATGAAAAAAGCGGCGCGGTGATTACCGACGAAGCCAAATGCATCGGCTGCTGGACGTGTATTCTTGCCTGCCCTTACGGCGCCATCAAGCAAGATACAGTGAAACACAAATCCGTAAAGTGCGATCTTTGCCAGGGCAGCAAAATACCGGCGTGTGTCGAGCACTGCCCTAACGAAGCGCTGGTGTTTGAGGAAGTAGCGGAGGTGAAGAGTAAATGAACCGCACGAAATATCTTATTATCGGTAACTCCGCCGGTGGTATTGGCGCGGTGGAAGCAATCCGCCGGGTGGATAAAGCCGGAGCGATTACCATTATCTCAGAAGAGCCATACGCAGCATATTCGCGTCCATTAATCTCAGAACACCTGTTTGAAAACCGGCCGGTGGCCAATATGCTTTTTCGTTCACCAGACTTTTATGTAAAGAATAACGTCCAAACAATATTGGGCAAAAAAGTGACGGGGCTGGACTTGAAAGCCAAGACTGCCCAGCTTGAAGACGGCGCCTCTATGAAGTGGGAAAAGCTGTTGCTCGCCACGGGCGGCCAGCCGATTATACCAAAAATGGATGGCGTGAAGACGCCGGGTGTCTTCACTTTTACCACCATCGATGACGCAGAAGCTATTGACCGCTTTTTACCCAGAGTGCAGCGCGCCGTCATCATCGGCGGCGGTTTGATCGGCATCAGTGTTACCGATGCCCTGGTGAAACGTGGCATTGACGTCACTATTGTTGAGATGAAAGACCGCGTTTTGAACGTGATGCTCGATGAAGCTGCCAGCGCGCTGGTGGAAGATGCCCTGAAGAAAAACAATGTGCGGATTATCACCGGGCGCACGGTCACAGAAATCCACAGCGATTTCACTACGGAAATTTTAACCGGCGTTACGCTGGATAACGGGCAAGAACTCACAGCGGAAATGGTGGTGGCGGCGGTGGGCGTGAAACCTCGCGTTGAGCTGGCCATGGCTGCCGGTATCAAAACCAACCGCGGGATCGTAGTTGACCGGGCAATGCAAACCTCGACGGCGGATGTTTATGCCTGCGGTGATGCAGCAGAGGTTTATGATTTTATCTTTGGCGATAACCGAGTGACCCCCATCTGGCCGAACGCTTTTGTGGGTGGTGGTGTGGCAGGCGCCAACATGGCGGGCAAAAAATCGGAGTATGCCGGCGGCATGTCCATGAACTCCATTAAATATTTCGGTTTGTCCATTGCCTCAGCCGGCATGGTTACTCCGCCCGATGCAGCTTATGAGGTCATCTCGCAAACCACGGGCCGTAATTATAGAAAGCTGATCTTGAAAGACGGGATTATTACCGGCATGGTTTTCACAGGGAATATTGAATCCGCCGGTATCATCTGCGGACTGATGAAAGATAAGGTGAACGTCGAAGCGTTTAAGCGCGCGCTGATCAGCGATAATTTTAGCTTCCTGTCTTTACCGGAAATTGTGTGGCGGGAACGCCTGGAAATAACCTTTAAAAAACCGGCAGCTATGAGCGGCGCAGGAGTACGGCAATGAAAGAGCTATGGAAAATCAATAACCCCCATAATGACGACAAAGTGATTGATGCCTGCTCTATTTTCGGCGCCATGGATGTCTCCGGCAAAGCCTTTTCCGGCACAGGGGTAATTAAGGCCATCAGTAATATGCATGACCGCAGTAACGGGCTGGGCGGCGGGTTCGCGGTTTATGGTTTGTATCCTGATTACGCCGAACACTACGCCTTCCATATCATGTATCTTAACGAGGCTGCCCGGCATGAGACTGAAAGATTTCTGAAAGATAATTTCTACATAGTCCATGATGAGATCGTGCCGACCAAACCCACCACCGGTATCATCAACCCGCCTTTGTTCTGGCGGTATTTCATCGATATAGGTAAGCATAAACCCACTGAAATGGCGGATGACGATTACCTGGTGGATAAAGTGATGACCATCAACGCCACAATCGAAGATGTCTTCGTTTTTTCCAGCGGCAAGAACATGGGTGTTTTCAAAGGCGTAGGGTATCCCGAACAGATAGCGGAATTTTTCCGGCTGGACGAATATGAAGGCTATTTATGGACGGCGCATGGCCGGTTCCCCACCAATACCCCCGGCTGGTGGGGCGGCGCGCATCCTTTCAGCATTCTGGACTGGACGGTAGTGCACAACGGCGAGATTTCGTCTTATGGAACCAACCGCCGTTGTCTGGAAGAGTTTGGTTATAAATGCACCATGCAGACGGATACCGAGGTCGTGGCTTACGCGCTGGACTTGCTGGTACGTAAACATAACCTGCCGATGGAACTGGTGGCCAAGGTTTTAGCGCCGCCTTTCTGGAACGATATCAACCGCTTGCCGCCCGGCAAAAAAGAACTGATGCTGGCATTACGCCAGGTTTACGGCGGGTTGCTGCTTAACGGCCCATTCACCTTCATTATCGCCCACGAAGGTGAGATGATCGGCTTGACCGATCGCATCCGCTTACGCCCGCTGACTGTAGGAGAAAAGGGCACCATGCTCTATCTTTCTTCGGAAGAATCGGCGATCAGGTTGATCAGCCCGGAACTGGATAATGTCTGGACGCCCATGGGCGGTGAACCCGTGATCGGTAGGCTGGGAAAACCGCTGCCTTCGCACAAAGAACCGGCGGGAGCCCTGCGGTAAGGGGAGAGAATTAGATGAAAACACTGGTACCGCCTCAATTTAGAGTAGTACGCGACCCGGAGCGCTGCATCCAGTGCCAGGTCTGCGTCAATCAATGCAGTTTTAACGCACAATATTTTGATGCAGAAGATAAGGTGGTGCGCACCCGTGAAGAAAATTGCGTGGGTTGTCACCGCTGCGCGGCTTTATGCCCTACCCGCGCCCTGACCATTACCAGAAATCCCATGGATTACAAAGCCAATCTCAACTGGAAATCCGGGGATATTGAAGATATTTGGCGGCAAGCGGAAAGCGGCGGCATGCTGCTTACCGGCATGGGGAACGATAAAGGTTACCGCATCTACTGGGACCACCTGCTGCTGAATGCCAGCCAGGTGACCAATCCCTCCATCGACCCACTGCGGGAACCGATGGAATTGACCACCTATATCGGACGTAAACCGGACCGGGTACATGTGAGCGCGGACGGCGTAAAATTGGAAACGACCCTGGCGCCACAGGTCAAGTTGGAAATTCCGGTAATGTTCGCCGCGATGTCTTATGGCGCGGTGAGTTTGAATGTCCACGAATCGCTGGCACGCGCCGCTACCGAAATGGGCACCTTATGGAATACCGGTGAAGGCGGCCTCCACGAAACGCTCTACAAATACGGTCAAAATACCATTGTACAGGTAGCCTCAGGTAGATTCGGTGTTCACTCCAAATACCTGCACGCCGGCCGGGTGGTGGAAATCAAGATCGGACAGGGCGCCAAACCGGGTATCGGCGGTCATTTACCGGGTGAAAAAGTGAGCGCGGACGTGGCGTTGACACGCATGATCCCACGCGGTTCCGATGCGTTATCACCTGCCCCGCAACATGACATCTATTCAATTGAAGATTTAACGCAGTTGATTTACGCTTTGAAAGAGGCGACTAATTATACCAAACCTATCTCCGTAAAAATCGCCGCGGTGCATAACTCGGCGGCGATTGCCAGCGGTATGGTAAGAGCGGGAGCGGACATTATTGTCCTCGACGGTCTGCGCGGGGCGACCGGGGCGGCGCCCAAAGTTATCCGCGATAATGTGGGTATCCCCATCGAACTCGCCCTGGCTTCCGTTGATAGCCGTCTGCGGCAGGAAGGCATCCGCAACCAGGCTTCGCTGGTCATTTCCGGCGGTATCCGCAACAGCGGCGATGTGGCCAAAGCCATTGCTCTGGGCGCAGACGCCGTCTATATCGGCACAGCGGCTTTGGTAGCGCTGGGTTGCCATGTCTGCCAGCAATGCCACACCGGCAAATGCGCCTGGGGTATCTGCACTACCGATCTCGGCCTGACCCGCCGCATCAACCCGGACATCGGGGCACAAAGGTTATCCAACTTGTTACGCGGCTGGGGATTAGAAATCAAAGACATGCTGGGCGGCATGGGCGTAAACGCGCTGGAAAGCCTGCGCGGCAACCGACTGCATCTGCGCGGCGTCGGTTTGAGCGATACCGAACTGGAAATACTCGGCGTGAGAATGGCAGGGAGCTAAAGATGGAAAAAACAAGAACACGGAAAACAACCATCGACGCCACCGGAATATATTACCGCGATCTCAACGCTAAATTAAGATCTCTGGTAAGCCAGGGTATCGAAGATATCGAGATCCTTAATGCCTACGGGCAAAGATATATCGGTACCGACCTCAATAAACCGGTGACAATCGAGATTACCGGCACCCCCGGCAACGACTTGGGATCTTTCATGGACGGCCCGACTATCATTGTTCACGGTAACGCCCAGGACGGCACCGGAAATACCATGAACGCGGGTAAAATTATCGTGCACGGACGCGCCGGGGATACCACTATGCTGTCCGCCCGCGGCGGTGAGATTTATATTCGCGATAGCGTGGGCTACCGCGCCGGCATTCATATCAAGGAATACGGAGATAAAATCCCCGTGCTGGTGATCGGCGGCACCGCTCAGGACTTTGTGGGCGAATACATGGCTGGCGGCGTGCTGGTATTATTGGGCATCAATGTAGAAAACCACCCGGCAAGCTATATCGGCACCGGCATGCACGGCGGCGTGATTTATCTGCGGGGCCGGGTTGAAGAACACCAACTAGGTAAAGAAGTCGGGGTGGCGGAACTCAGTGAGACCGACCGCGTAACATTTACCAGGTTGGTGCAGGAATACTGCCGTCATTTTGGCAACAACGCGGAAGATATTTTAAAACAGGATTTTATCAAACTTTATCCTAAAACCTTGCGCCCTTACGGGCGGCTCTATACATATTAGCTAATGTAAATCCTAAAAGAACATGTGCTTCATTTTGAAATTCCGGTCTTATCCTCTACAATGAGTTTAGGGATGACGGTTTTAAATAGTCACCCGAAGAGGCCTGAGTAGTTTGTACGCCTTACTTGTTTCCCCAGTGAATGCTGAAACGGAAAAACTGGTCGGCGAATTAAAACCATACCAGATCGAATGCGTCCTGGTCTCAAACTCATGCCTGGCACTACAAAATTCTGATATCAAGATCCCCGATCTGTTACTGGTCGGCGGCGAACGTTCCCCGGAGATGGACGGCGTCTGTCTCTACCTGAAAAAACATCATAAAATTCCCATCATCGCCCTGACAAATCAAGAAAACCTCAACCGGTTGCCGCCTTACGCTGATGATTTTGCCATCAAACCTTATCATGCCGCCGAGATCGCCGCGCGGATCAAGCGGGTTTTACAACATAATCTTCCACCGGCCAGTGAGAACCAGATAGTTGCCGGGAACCTGGTAATAGATACCGCTAAATATGAGGTCTACCGCAACGGACTGCTGATAGAGCTGACTTTCAAAGAATATGAACTGCTGAAATTCCTGGCGGGGAATCCCGGCAGGGTTTACTCCCGTGACGCTTTACTGAACCAGATCTGGGGCGAAGATTATTTCGGGGGCGACCGGACTGTCGATGTCCACATCCGCCGTCTGCGCGGCAAGATAGAAGACGACGGGCAGAGCTATATCGATACCGTCCGTAATATCGGCTACCGCTTCAAGAAATCCTGAAATATTCAAACAAAATTTACCCCCGCGAAATATCCCTGAAACATTTGTCCTCTATAGTGAAGCCATAGAGACATAAACAAGGGGGTAAAAGATGCCTGTAAATTCCGCCGATACCGCCTGGATGCTAATTTCCACCGCCATGGTTTTACTAATGACGCCCGCGCTGGCGTTCTTCTACGGCGGGTTAGTCAGAAGAAAAAACTTCCTTTCCACTATCATGATGAGTTTTGCCTGCCTCGGTCTGATCGGGGTGCTCTGGGTTGTTTACGGTTACACCCTCGCCTTTGGTAAAGACATAGGAGGGGTGATCGGAGGATTCAATTTCTTCGGTCTGATCAATGTGGGGCAAACACCTTCCGCCGTGTACGCACCGACCGTACCCCACATGTTATTCATGGCTTACCAGGGCATGTTCGCCATCATTACCGTCGCGCTGATCACCGGCGCGGTAGTGGAACGCATCAAGTTCAGCGCGTTGATGCTCTTTTCCGTCCTCTGGTTCACTCTGGTCTACACACCGGTGGCGCACTGGGTGTGGGGCGCCGGCGGCTGGCTGGCGAAACTAGGCGCGCTCGATTTTGCCGGAGGCACGGTAGTGCATATCGCCGCGGGTGTTTCAGCTTTGTCACTGGCACTATTATTAGGACCGCGCCGCAGTTTCCTGCAAAAAGATTCCATGGAACCGGGCAATATTCCCATGGTAGCATTAGGCGCCGGTATCCTGTGGTTCGGTTGGTTCGGCTTTAATGGCGGTAGCGCCCTATCTTCCGGCGGACTGGCATCCAACGCCTTCGTCGCCACCCAGATTTCCGCGGCTTCGGCGGCCTTGACCTGGATGATCATCAGTTGGATCTATCGCCGTCCGTCATTATTAGGTGTGGTCACCGGCGCGGTGGCCGGATTGGTCGCCATTACCCCGGCAGCCGGTTACATACAGCCGATCATGGCCATCCCCATCGGCATCGGGGTTTCCTTGTTATGCTACTTCATGATGATCTTACGCCCCAAAACCGGCATCGATGAATCACTGGATGTCTGGGCAGTGCATGGCATGGGCGGCACCTGGGGGGCAATAGCAACCGGACTATTTTGCAGCGTGGCTGTCAACCCCGCCGGGAAAAACGGTTTGTTTTATGGCAACCCGATACAGTTAGTCTGGCAATTAGTGGGCATCGCCACCGTCTGGGTGTTTGCTTTCGGTATGACCTGGCTCATCGGTAAATTCGTCGATAAGGTCATCGGTTTGCGGGTCAGTCCTGAAGAAGAATCGGTGGGTCTGGATATTTCACAGCACGGAGAGCGCGCCTATGGAGGTCAACTCAGATGAAAAAGATAGAAGCTATTATCCGTGAAGAAAAGCTCGATCATGTAAAACGATCTTTAGAAGACCTGGGTTACTTCGGCATGACCATCACCGAGGTGAGCGGCCGCGGCAAACAGAAAGGTATTGCCCTGAAGTGGGGCGGCAAGGAGAACCGGGTGGATTTCCTGCCCAAACTCAAAGTGGAAGTGGTGGTGATGGATGACGACCTGCCGCCCGCTTTGAATGCTATAATCAAAAGCGCCCGCACCGGAGAGATCGGGGATGGTAAAATATTCGTAACATCTATTGAAGATGCCATTCGCATACGCACCGGGGATAACGGCAACAGCGCCGTATAGTAAGACGAAAAACAGTTAGGAGGTTGAATCATTATGCCAGCCAAAAATAAACAACAGGAAAGTAAAGAGTATGTTCTTAAAATGGCAAAGGAAAACGATGTCCGGTTCATCCGTTTATGGTTCACCGACATCCTGGGGGTACTAAAAAGCTTCGCCATTACCATCGATGAACTGGAAGGGGCGCTGAACGAAGGCATGGGTTTCGACGGCTCATCGATCGAAGGCTTCACCCGCATCGATGAGAGCGACATGATCGCTCTACCAGACCCCGATACTTTCCGCCTTTTGCCCTGGAGACCCACGGAACACAACGCTGTCGCCAGGATGTTCTGCGATATTTACCGTCCCGATGGTAAACCGTTCGAGGGTGATCCCCGGTTCGTTTTGAAAAGGAACCTGAAAAAAGCGGCGGATTTAGGTTTTACCTTTTATGTGGGGCCGGAACTGGAGTTTTTCTATTTCAAGGATTCCAAGGGGACGGAACCGCTGGACCAAGGCGGCTATTTTGATTTGACCCCCATGGATGCCGCCACCGATTTGAGGCGCGATGCCGTGCTCACCATGGAAAAAATGGGTATCGGCATAGAATATTCTCACCACGAAGTCTCGCCGAGCCAGCATGAAATCGATATGCGGTATACCGACGCACTGACAATGGCCGATCAGGTCATGACCTACCGCTTGATCGTGAAACAAACCGCGCTGGAACGCGGGGTATACGCCACCTTTATGCCGAAACCGGTCTTCGGTATCAACGGCAGCGGGATGCACGTACATCAATCGCTGTTCAAAGGCGATAAAAACGCCTTCTTTGATCCTAAAGGACAGTATTACCTCTCCGATATCGCCCGTCATTATGTGGCCGGACTGCTCAAATATGTACCGGAGATCACCGCCATCAACAATCAATGGGTCAATTCTTACAAGAGACTGGTGCCGGGTTATGAAGCCCCCTGTTATATTGCCTGGGCGAGACGGAACCGTTCTGATTTAATCCGCGTGCCGGAATACAAGCCCGGCAGAGAAAAAGCCACCAGAATCGAACTGCGTTCGCCGGACCCGGCCACCAACCCTTATCTCTGTTTTAGCGTCATGCTGGCGGCAGGTCTGAAAGGCATCGAACAAAAACTGGAACCCCCTACTCCAGTGGAAGAGAACATTTTCCACATGAGTCCGGAGGAAAGAACTAAAAAAGGTATCAACACCTTGCCGGGCAGTCTGGCGGAGGCCATTGCTTTGACGGAAAAAAGCAAATTGGTGAAAGAAACCCTCGGGGAGCACGTTTTCGAATCGTTCATCGAAAACAAGAAAATAGAGTGGGATAAATACCGTCTTCATGTCAGCCAATGGGAACTGGATAGGTATCTGCCTATTCTGTAAAGATAGATTTTTCTGATATTCAGGGATAGAGAGCGATTTTGAAGCATCGCTCTCTATCCCTTACGTTTGGCTGGAAGCGGTAATATTCTTCAGGGAGCGAAAAATGCGGCAGTTACGCGTCGCCATGGCGCAAATCAATACCACCATCGGGGATTTCAACGGCAACCTGAAAAAAATATCGGGAGCAATCGAGACCGCCAGAGCGCAACAGGCGGATATCATCGCTTTTCCCGAACTAGCGGTTTGCGGCTATCCGCCGGAAGACCTGCTCTTTAAACCGCAATTCGTACAAGCCAATCTGGATACACTCAAACAGGTTGCCCCGGCTACCAGGGGTATTTGTGCCATCGTAGGGTTTGTAGACCAACCAGGTGGGCTCTACAACGCCGCCGCTGTCTGCCATAATGGCGAAATAACCGCGGTTTACCACAAGATACTGCTGCCCAACTACGGCGTCTTTGATGAAGAACGTTATTTTCACGCCGGTACAGATTGCCCCATTTATGTCATCAAAGGCGTGAAAATCGGTGTGAATATTTGCGAAGATATTTGGTATGACATCGGACCGGCTACCGTCCAGGCTTATCACGGCGCGGAGGTGTTGATCAACATCAGCGCTTCCCCATATCACGTCCATAAAGGCACCGACCGCGAAAAAATGATCGCCAAACGCGCCGCAGATACGGCCGCTGCCATATTTTATGTGAATGCGGTGGGCGGGCAAGATGAACTCGTGTTCGATGGGCACAGCATCGCCACCAACGCATACGGCAAGCTGTTAACCCGTGGCAAGCAATTCGAGGAAGATATGGTAATCGTCGACATCGACGCCGATGAGATACGAAATAGAAGGCACTCTACGCCCCCCTGGAATAAAGAGGTTTTGATACCAAAACACCAGAACTGGACGCATACGGAAACAACCATTTCAGGGGCGCCGAACACTGCCGCTAAATCTCCGATAAAATCAAAACCGGTAGAACCCCTCAGTATCCCGGGCGAGGTCTACACGGCTTTAGTGGTCGGCACGCGTGATTATGTAAAGAAAAATGGATTCAAAAAAGTGGTCATCGGACTCAGCGGCGGTATTGATTCGGCCATCGTGGCGACGATCGCGGTTGATGCATTGGGCAAAGAGAATGTTATCGGGGTGAACATGCCTTCCCGCTTTTCTTCCACCGGCAGCGTCACCGATACAGAGGCGCTGGCGCACAATCTGGGCATAAAGTTGCTGGCAATGCCGATCGAAAAACCGTACCAGGCTTACCTGGAGACGCTGGCAGAATCGTTTACCGGGAAAAAGCCGGACACCACCGAAGAGAACCTGCAGGCCAGGGTACGCGGCAACCTGCTAATGGCGCTTTCCAACAAGTTCGGCTGGCTGGTTTTAACCACCGGCAACAAGAGCGAAATGGCCACCGGCTACACCACGCTTTACGGCGATATGGCGGGCGGCTTTGCCGTGATCAAAGACGTGCCGAAAACGCTGGTCTACCAGATTGCCCGATACCGGAATGAACTGGCGAAATCACAATTGATACCGGAGGCGATATTCACCAAGCCGCCTTCCGCGGAATTGCGCCCCGACCAGAAAGACGTGGACAGTCTGCCGCCTTATGAAATACTCGACCCGATTTTGCAGGCTTACGTTGAGGATGATAAGTCGGTAGCGCAGATCATCAAAATGGGCTACGACGAGGCTTACGTCAGAAAAGCCGCCAAACTCGTAGACATGAGCGAGAGTCGGGCCTCAGTGGTTTCCCTGGCGCATCAAAGCATCAGCCTTGGTTTGAGCTTCCTGCAGGCTGTACTTAAACTGTTTTTTCATATTATTCCTTTTCCTTTATCTTGAAGATGCGGGCAGCATT
>JAQTOJ010000004.1 GCA_028713395.1 Dehalococcoidales bacterium
GTCATCATGCACGTGAATGACATCGTAGCCCTTTAGCTTTTGCAGGGCTTCGGTCCTCTTTGGGAACCGCTGGGAGTCAAGCAGGGCAATCTCTTCCGGGTTAAATTCAACCCTCTTCAGCTTCCACCGGCCACTTGGCTGTGACGGACTCCAAACGACGTCCGGGGCCAGCCAGGTGGCCACCACCCCGATGATTTAATCGATTCCTTTACCACCCTAGCGAACCGTTACACGGATCGCCCACCATAAAAACCCCATCTATTGCCACCATACCACACTCACAATCCCTTGCCGGAATGACTATAGTACTATGGTAGTCTGTATTATTTTTTGATATTATGTACTCGATATGAGATACATTTATCGGAGAAATACGGCAACAATCGCTAAGCCTGCGGCACCGGCAAACAAAACACCTGTTATCAACTCGGTAAAGAATAAATATAACTATAATCCGGCTTCATGGGCAAAAAACGATGAAAAAGCCGAATGTTTTTATGTCTATGTTGAGAAACTAAATGACAATACATATTATTGTGGCAGCACTCGAGAATTACGTCCCCGAATACTTGAACATAGAGAAGGAAGAACCAAAGGCACAGCAAACAAAAATCCGATATTAAAATATTTTGAAATTGTAAAATCAAGAGAAGAAGCCGAATCTAGAGAAAAAGAACTGAGAGATCTTGATAAAAACAATCATCGTGAATTTTTACGTATTATCATCAGATGGCAAGATATTGTACGCTACATAGAATGTGACTAGTACCCTACCCGGGAACTGGCAACTAAACGCGAAGAAGAGTTAAAAGATATCGAAAAGAAAAACCACCGCGAAATATTACGCTTGATAAACGGATTCCATGACCTGATTCGTGAACTGAATTTCGACTAATATTTAGTCCACTAATCCGCATTAATCTTCTATCTCTTCATTGAGTTCTTGTCATATATTTTTAATCAATAATTACGAATACAGAATTTTGTGCTATCCATTCATATCATTGACACTCTATCTTACGTAATGTAGTATAATCTCTAATAATTTACTGATGTACACATTAGGAGGATTCATGGATTATCCGTTTGAAAATCTTGATCCGGAACGCTTCCAACAATTGTGTCAATCTTTACTTACCAAAGAATTCTCAAATGTACAATGCTTACCTGTAGCACAGCCTGATGGCGGCCGAGATGCATTGCAGTATACCAGTGTCAAAGGACAACCAACTAAATTCATTATCTATCAAGTAAAGTTCGTTCGTCGTAACGAGGTTTCACGTTCAGTTGATTGGATTACTAAAATACTTTCCGAAGAAATTCCTAAAGTGAAAAAACTGTTAAAAACAGGGATAATGCAGTATGTTCTTATTACTAATCAAAACGGCACATCGCACTTAAATAACGGAAGTATCGATAAAGCAAATCAACTTTTCGCCAAACAAATAGGTATTCCATTTATTTGTTGGTGGAGAGACGACTTAAATCGCAGACTGGATAACTCTTGGGATCTAAAATGTGTTTATCCGGAATTGTTAACTGGTCCCGACTTTATGCGTTACTATATTGAAGGGCAAGGCACATCAGATCAACAGAGACGCAATAAAGCTATCAGGGCGTTTATCAGTGAACAATATATGTCTGACCAACAAGTAAAATTTAAGCAAATTGATCTTCAAAATAATTTGATGTCTTTGTATATTGATGTACCAGTTGTTTTGTCTAGCACATCGTCTCAGTACAATAAACAACATTCCGTAGAAATGACACTGTATAACGTACAAAGAGATTCGACTTCCCAAGAGATGAGAATATCTCAAAGATATGTAAGATCCGCAAGGTCATACATGCGAGGAGTTTCTCGCGGTTCATTTACATCAATAGATGATGCGGATATTGGTCTGGCTACGTTGCTTTTACATCCTAAAGTACAAGTAAATATTCCTCATTGTGTAATTGAAGGAGCTCCTGGTCAAGGGAAATCGACTATAGTTCAATATATTTGTCAAATACACCGATCACGTTTATTAGGTTACAGTCATGATATCGAATCATTACCTTTATTACATACTAGTGCTCCAGTTCGTATACCAATTAAAGTAGATATTAGAGATTTTTCTGCCTGGCTAGCAGGGAGGAATCCTTTTTCCGCTTTTGAAGGTGATAAGATTCCAAACAATTGGAAAAAATCACTTGAGTCTTTTTTGGCTGCTAAAATTTCTCATTATTCTGGGGGAATGGACTTTAGCGTCGATGATTTGGTTTCGGTCATCACAAATAGTCCTACATTGATCGTTTTTGATGGTCTTGACGAAGTAGCTGACATGGCTACCCGTCAGGAAGTCGTTAACCATGTAGTAGTTGGAATAAACCGTCTAGAAGCTAATTCTGGATCAATTCAAGTTGTAGTCACAAGTCGACCCGCTGCTTTTGTTTCCTCTCCAACTTTCCCCCCTGAAAAATTTGTTTATTTTCATCTCGGATTACTCAACAGGAAGCTTATCAAACAATACGCCGAAAAATGGTTTACCGCTAAAGGATTAAATAACAAAGAACGAATAGAAGTCAATCGGATTCTTGATGAAAAACTTGATCAGCCACATCTCAGAGACCTTGCTCGTAATCCAATGCAATTAGCAATCCTACTTACTCTTGTACATACTAGAGGGTCTTCTTTACCAGACAAGCGAACTGCTTTATACGATAAATATATGGAATTGTTTTTTAGTAGAGAAGCAGAAAAAAGTACAATCGTCCGCGAGCACAGGGATCTACTTTTAAGTATACATCAGTATCTGGCTTGGATATTACATTCTGAAGCTGAATCACAAAATTCTAATGGAAGTATTACAACTGAAAGACTTCAGAGTCTAGTTTCTGAGTATTTATCTAACGAAGGACAAGATATCGCCCTTACCAACTTATTGTTTACTGGTATGATCGAACGAGTAGTTGCGCTAGTCTCTAGAGTTCAAGGAACGTACGAATTTGAAGTCCAGCCATTACGAGAATACTTTGCAGCCCGTTATTTATACGATACGGCACCATATTCACCTGCTGGAAATGAAAAAAAAGGTACTAAACCAGATAGATTCGATGCAATTGCACGTGACTTTTATTGGCTAAATGTCACACGGTTTTATGCAGGTTGTTATAGTAAAGGTGAATTACCCTCGCTAATTCATTGCCTATCTGATCTTTTAGCAGACCCACAATATGGAGTCTTGTCGTATCCTAGAGTACTATGTGCTACGTTATTAGCCGATTGGGTTTTTACTCAATATCCTAAACTTGTAAAAGAAGTAACTGGATTAATGTTGAGCGAAAATGGTCTGAGGCATCTTGCTATCTCAAATAGTAGATTGACTGGATCAATGGATCCAATATTACTACCAAAACAATGTGGTAACCAAGAACTTCTGAAAGACATTTTGGAAACTGCCCCTATAGTACCTATTGATGATTATGGTATTCTTTTATCTCAACTTATGTCTGATAACACCGAGGAATATGAAAGGCACAATCTTTGGCGAGATGCACTAATTTCTTCGAATGGCAAGGAACCGTTATGGTTACTCTATGGATGTTTACTAGGTAACTTAAAAAATACACCGAGTGATGAAATATTCTCTTTATGTAAAAATGTATCCGACCAAAAGTTTATTGTTTGGGCTTTAGTTAATTCAGGTCGAATGGATTATTTCCAGACTCATTATCATGATTTGGCCAACGCAATAGATATCATTCTTTCTGGCTCAATAGCTTATTGGAATCATGATCGTACTAAGTCTGTTTTCCAAGCTTTTACTTATTTCGCTAACCCACGTTTATATTCATTATTTATGGATTCTAATACTACAAACGTCTTTTTTGGCCCCACTAACACAGAGATTGCTGTTGATGAATTAGTAATAGAACAAGACCCTTCAAATACTACTTCCCATCATGTTTCCGATTGTCTAGAATTTATTAAAGCCTCTCAGCAATCTAATAATATGCCGTTTTTAAGTTGGACAACTAGTTTAGATCCTTGGAACAACATAATCGAAACAGGTCGCAAACTCTGGGGAGAACACTGGTCTTTTTATGTGATAGCAAATATATCAGCTTCCATAGTTTCTAAAAAAATAACGTGTAACGATTGCGACGATATTTTCGACTCTACTAAGCTTCTCTGTGAACGCACGCGATATGCTAGACTACATTGTAACAACAGTGTTTGGTGGGCTAAACAGTCTGAAAAAGCAATTAGTTCTAGCGAAATGTTGTTTTTCCTTCTTGTGTTGTTTACGTGGGGAACCACCCCTATGATTGTGAAGCTGCTCAATGTTATTAATACAAAATTGCAATTACTTTCCGATGATGAATGGTTCATCCTTTTTCGCCAATTGCGAGATTCGGGAACACTCTCTCACAGGAATTATTCCACCTCATCAATAGATATTTTCCCGAATCTCAAGAGCTTCTCTTATCGAACGCTTTCTTTATTAGTTCTCCGATTAAAACCCGAAGCTTCATCAGCTTTCGTTAACTTATATTTTTCTAAATATGAAGGAAAAGATATTGCCATTTTACAATTGTGTCAATCAATTGCATTTAACAATCTTTATTCTAACAACGGAGATCTCAACTTATCTTTACAAATAATAAAAAACAGCTATAAATTGGGCGTTGTTTGTGAAGAATTAACAAATTCGTACACAATCGAAAATAAAGAGCTACCAATGGATATCGCTCTAGTTATTGCTCACGATCCATCATCATATCCTATTTTTTTACTTGCTCTTGCTGAAGCCAAATGCAAAACTGGAGTATCTAAGATTATTGTGCCTGTTCGGCAAATTGCTGAGTCAGATTCATGGTTTGTAGAATAGAAAACGCTAAGGTTTTCATTATTTATGTTTTGCCAACCATATTTTTTGCATTTTCACGAACTACTTTTATTTGTTTTCGCCCTGTAAACCTCACCATATTATATTGTTGATACCACCGCCATTCTATCCAGCACGTCATTGTAGAAATTCTCTGAATTAATCACTGTTTTCAACCGGGCAGCCGCTTTTTTGATTGCCGGAATAATACCGAAAAGATTAGCTTCTCTGGCAATGGCAGATATCAGGCAACCCCTTGATTGCTTTATCAGGTGCTCAGAGATAACCTGTGGTACCTTTAACCGGAGCAGCCCGAGGCGATCACCAAACAACCCCGCCCATGATGCCAGGTCAGACCAGAACTCTGTTAATTTCCAGCGTGAGCGTGTTTTGTCAGTCAACGATATTTCGCGAATGGTCAGCCATTTGTTGGTAGCGTAATTCCACATATCGGCCAGCGTGTGTTTTAGTGATTCCAGATTCTTGATACCAAATTCTTTTAACATACCACGCCGGAACTGAAATTCCGTTCGTACCACCACCCCTGCCCCGTCCCAACCGGCCTTGTCCCATACGTCCTTGAACCATTCTTTTTGAGACACGACTATCTCACGTGTCTTATCGTAGATACGACACATTATGTCACCTTTACCGATGGAGTAACCCAATATGTTCGAGTACCGGCTGTGTTGCTCGATCATGATACCGGAACGGGCGCGGCAGAATAACTGTTGCTGGATATCTATCTTAGGCATCTCAGGAAGAGCTCTATCAACACACAGGTCAGCACGTGACACGATATCGTCTATCACCACCGCCCACAGCGAAATAAAGCCCCATACCTCGTTGTAGGCTGTCTGATACCCTACCCTGGCTAAATATGACGATGAAAAGGTTACGTACACCTCAGGATAGCTTTTTCCGCTTTTCGCGAACCGCGCAATTGAGATATCGACATCTTCATTTTTGATAATCCACTCGTAACCGCTGGCACCTTTAGGTAAGATATTGAATTGCTTGCCGTATAGAGTAATCGGTGAACCTGTTTTCGAGAATATTTTATCTTTAGCCAGAAGTTTTTCACATTCAAGCATTTCGATATCGCGTTCAGTAAATAGATATTCCTGAATGTTGAAACCGATCACCAGAGTGTCTATGCCGTTGTATAGAGTCTTGAACATCTTATCCCCCTTATTTGCTGTCATAGACCCCCCTGTTAGTGTGTGAAGGGGGGATTCGGTTTGAACCGAATATATATTATGTCAATTAATAGTTATCGGAAATGTGGATCTACCGGCTGGCAAGCCAGCCTTGGATGCAGCGCCGACCGCATCAATCAAGGTATTGGTTGAGTTTGTTTTGTTGGTTGTTGTTTTTATTGTTTTTCTTTTTTATAAAGTTATTCTGGATGTACTCTTTAGCTAATACCGCCGATGCGTACACCATTAACAGCCCCGACAACAACCAGATACACAAAAATACCATCGTGGTAATGGATATCCACAACGGTACAAAACCATCGCTGTACACTATTTCACCGGCGCAAAGGAATCGAAAATCGTTTGAACATAAGCCGGTTTATGGAAGATACCGTCGCGTTCCCAAACCTCATAGGCGTGAGCTACTTTGAACTTGATTTTATCTAATTCCCGCACTTCACCTTTGATGTATTTGGGCAAAACACAATACCAGGTGGCATCACGCATCTGGACATCAACCGAATTACCAACATTACTGGAATACCCGCAGACCGTGCCCTTTTTGGGCATTTGCCAAAGACTGGTGACCAGTTCGGTCTGGTTTAGGTCCCTAGAATTCCGCG
The DNA here is from genome assembly GCA_028713395.1 of Dehalococcoidales bacterium. Lineage (GTDB taxonomy): Bacteria > Chloroflexota > Dehalococcoidia > Dehalococcoidales > Fen-1064 > JAQTOJ01. The sequence continues at coordinate 6,694 of JAQTOJ010000004.1, forward strand.
CATAAAATATCTGGCTGCATTCGTCTACGAAAAAGGCTTTGTGTATCCAGTTTTCCTTTTTGGCTTTTAACAAGACCCATTTCATTTGTTCGTTGTCAACGCAATTAACGCCGGTAATATCCATAACCCAGTTGACGTAGATATCTTTAGGTTCGTACGCAAACGCATAATCATGTTTATTCAGAAACTTAAAGCAGATATCCGCGTTCATTAAGGTAGTTTTGCCGGAACGCTGTATGCCGCAGTATTCGTATATTCCGTATTCGGCTTGCGGGTATGGATAATCTAAGTTCATTTACCCTATTCCTAATTTTCCGAGTAACCCTTTTTCCTCTTTTTCGACGTTCTCTTTAGCTGTCTTCATACCTTCAGCTTCAATTGCTCTGGTAACAGACCAACCGTCAAGTGACCGATACACCGTCACTACCCGCGGCATAACATCATCGAACATCCCCTTGAATACCCCTTTGAAATTTGAAGTTACCCCGATAAAGGCCACACTGATTTGTGCCAGCTCCTCGTTATACCGGCTATTGGTGTCCCATTGCTTGAGCATGTCTTGCGGCAGGCTATCAGGGTTTTGATATTCGTAGAGCGTTTGTGCTTTTACTTTGTCAATGAATTTTTCAATATCCTGACTCATTGTCGCTACCCCCGCTTACATCGGTTTCCTGCGTTTGTTCGATCGGCGTACCATCAGGATTTGTTGGTACAGGTTCACTCTTTGGCATCAGGAATTTCCACGCAAGGAAAGCTACTACAAACACGCCGGCAATAATAGCGATAATTTTCCAATCAAACTTCTTATCAGACTTCAAAGCTCGATAGGCATGCGCCATACCATGAGTCCGCATCAGCAACATATAATCTTCACCCGGAGCATCCGGTTTATCGCCGAATATGGGCACCGCCTGACAAGAACCCAATATTTGGCCAACGCATGGATCACCGTCAATAACACGCATCTTGTATTTGTTCGATGCAAAACAATACTGCATTTTTTTATCCAGTTCGTAAATGAAATTGTTACCATCGGGATATGTAAGGCAATCTTTGGCCGGAATTCGTTTTACCTTACCGTCCGGCATATCAAGTAGAATATTTACGTTGGTTTTCATTAGAATTTCACCGCCTTTTCATATAACTTAAAAACTGAAAATACCGAACCTACAAAAAGACATACCACCCCGATGATCATAAAGTTGTTAAGTCCGGGCGTTAAGCCTATTCCGATAGTCAGGAACATAATGCACAAGGCTATGGCAATTGATTTTGTGAAGAAATTGATCAATAGTAGTGCCAGCGTTACAATCCACATTAGATCCAGTTGCGACACTTCACACCCCCCTTATGAGCGCGTAAGCCAGGTAGATGGCGATAATACTTATCAAGTCGAACACCAAGGATAGAAACACGGGCATATTTTCCAGTTGAAAACTCATCAGCGCACCAACATAGCCTAAAATATCCCCACCACTCACAGCGGGCGTATCAATGTTCACTGCCGCCCCCATCAATCCCACGCACATAATGATGATAACGCAGCCTATAAATGCATCCAGTTTTGACATACCTACTCGCTCCCGCCGTGTGCCGGTCTCAGAGATTTCCAGAGAATCAATCCAAATACGATGGCCACTGGAATAACAATTATAGGGTTCAGCCAGCCCATTGCAATGGCCGCGACAAACACGATCACCATCATTAGTACCCCAAGCCATTTCATTATTTTTTCTTTTACAAATAGGATTACGACAAATATAATCGCTTCTAACACCAACACAACCAATGCTTTACTACCGTTATCTTTCATTCCATGGGTGTCAGCGAGAGTATTTACTTTGTCCACGAGATTTTCTTTATTCGTCCCGGATGCACTGATTGCCGTCATGAACTTAACACGCTGTTTAAATTCATAGGTTATATCTGAATCTGTTAACGTCAAAAAAGCGTACTTATAACCAACGTCACCTGAAGCATTCAATTCAACGTTTGTAGTACCCCCTGATATGGTGCCGGTTTTTGTCTCGAATGTATTCGTAGTGTTAAAGTCCCTAATCTCCAAGGTATAATCCGGCATTGTAGTAATCGCGCCGGTATTGCCACTAATTAGAATCGTAGCTTTTACCGTTTCACCCATTCCGTATTTAGTTTTGTCTAGTTTCAGTGTTATAGTGTCCTCAACATTCGGCACGTACCAGAATGACGAATGAGTCAATGAGTATTCGCCAACCCCTGTCTGGTATATCACCGGCTGGTAAAATCCGTAATTAGCTGTCACAAGCGTTTTTGAGAGGTCTATAATCAAGCCGTCTTTATCATCAAATCCGGTTGCCGACCCATCCATAACAAATATTACGAATCGCCAGCCTAATAAATTGTTAGCATCAGAATCATTTTTAAAATAGTTGGTTTTCAAATACTGTAGTGTCTCTGAGTAAACAGCATCGGCATCGTCGCCGTTGTGCCATAGTTGCAACTCGTAATCATCCAGATTAGCCCCGGTTATTGATGTTTTATAAAATACCTTAAAAGGCTCGTTTGATTTAACCTGGAAATCAGAAAATGGACGGCTGTAATGTGGATATGTGCTATAAATTGAAAGGGTTTCGCCGGTGGCCCATTCATCAGATGGCGGTTTAGGAGATATATAACCCCAATCCGTTGAATGGCCATCATTCAACACCACGCGGAAATAGTTATCTGTATTTTCCGGTACGTCTACATACCAATAGAAATTGCCGTCTACCCTGATCGAATCTTTTATTGTTTTAACGATTGTTCCATTACCGTCAACCAACGAAGCGTCTACCACCGCACCGCTTTGTCCCTGAAATAAAAATCCTAGTTTTTCGTCTGCAAAAGCGCAACGCGGAGAAATCCAACTTACGCCGCTAACCGTTTCGGTATCATCTACCAAAACGTCTACACCGGCATTACTTCCTCCATCATATACACGATCTTCCGCACCTGAAACGTACCCAAAAATAACTTGAGGCGGATGAAAATTACCAGCCGGATAGTTAGTTGATTCGAAACTCACAGTATCCGCTTTTGATGTTACATATAGCGGGATGACATTCATGCCAGCATACGTTGACATGATGTAGACAGAAACATATTTTTTACTACGATCAAATCCGGTTTGCAGATAATCGGTCATGATATTGAATTCCATCCAGTCACCAACGGAATAATCTTCTTGAGCCTCTACACTCGATATTCTGGTAACTGCCCCTTGTTTCCAGTTATAAGTATCCCCCGATGCCGGATACCCGTTTGTCTGGTCTGTAGGCGGTTTTGATTTATATATCGCGTAATATAAAGGTTGAGATGTTTCGTTACTCATACCAAATATCTTTGCTCTAACGGTAATATATTGAATTGTGGCGTCATCCGGTATAGTGGAAATATCAATGACGAAACAGCCTATTTTCACGTTCCACTGATTAGCCGTTGCTGTAGCATATAAGCCCGATGAAAAAAAAGAACCGCCAACTACATTTTGAAAAGCACCAGCGGCATTGCCATTCCAGAAATTTGTCCAGGTTGCGGTCGTTGTTGAAAATTGTCCTACCCTATTGTCTACAGTTGGTGATATCGTTACTTCAGTAACCGCCGTAGCTTCAACCGGCTTAGGTAAAATTAACATTCCTGTGAAAACAATTGTAAATATTTCAAAGGATATACAAATCCAAGCAACTAAACGATGAAGATATATGTTCACAGCATCCACCCCTATTTTTTTATCGTGCGTTTATGGTAACCGCACCCCACCACACCACTCACCGGGCGTTTAGAAGTTACCGATCTTGAATTTGCGTACCACGAAGAATAATCCGGCGACGGCAACCCCAATGCCGCAGAGAGTTAGCAAAATCGGCCAGAAAGCCTGAAAGGTTTCAGTTCCGGCGTCAGTTTGCGTTAATGCGGCAACATCGGTACCGGTACTGGCTAATGTCGGCCATAAGGCAACGGCAGCTTTGGCGATGATTACGATGCCGCAAATACCGCCAACGATTCCCATTACAATACCGTTGGCTTTACCGGACTGATTTTTCAGGAACATGGCAAATCTACTTTTCTTGTTCATTTTTTACCTCACTTTTGTTATTGATAACGCCGTATCGACCACCAGCGTCTTTTCAGCTTAAAGTCATGACATCGACAGGCTCATTGTTTTCAATGAGTTTGACGATTTTAGGTTTCCACTCAAAATGGGATTTTCCCTGATACTCGTGGAAGCGTAAATTGCCCTTTTCAAGGCTAACGAAGCTTTGTTTTTTGATGTGTTTTTCGCATTGTTCGGCGAGTTTTCCGAACACGGTTACTTTGAACCAGATAACGGCTTTTTGTTTGTAGCCGTTATCATCCAGGACGACCTGTTTGTTTTCGTCGAGAATGTAATCGCCTTTTAGTGTGGTCATGAATTCAACGACAGGCGAACCATCCGGCATTTTTCTTTTTTCCGGATCTTTGGTAACATAGACAGTCAGAGTCCCATCTAGCCCTTGTGTGATTTTGTACATAGCGCACCTCTTAAATTATTTCGGCTTTTATTACCGTTAAGAGGATTTTATAGGAATAAAGTACTATGTCAATAACTTATACGTAATATATGGCAGTATTGACAGATGTGGTATAATTGACTTATTACAAATTAAGGAGGTTTATTTCGTGCGTGGCTAGGCTCACAACCTGCGAACTATTTCGTTTACTATATGTTATGTCAATACGCTATAGGCACAAATAAACCCAAAACGTTGACTTTTACCATTTTTGCGCGCTATTATCTACCAAATACCTGCCGGAGGGTTTTATGGACAAACCGCAGACCTACAAAGTGCGCATCCGGGTGATCAGCCAAAAAGGCGCCTGCAAATACGGCGCGAAACTCGGCGATGAATGGATTGTCGATGGATTGGTGCCCGCGGGAGTATGTTTAGGCGCCTGGTCGAACATCTACCCCAATTTAAGGCTGCTCCGTTACGGCGGCGTCATGCCGCAATACCCTGACCCGGATATTATCAAGATCGTTTGCCCGGACATCGATAACCCGGTGATTTTCGAACTGAAACGATTAAGAGAATAACCCGATACTATTATGTAAACCTAAGTGATTGGCTACCCGGGAGTTGTCCATCAAACGCGAAGCAGAATTAAAAGAAATCGAAAAGAAAAACCACCGTGAGATATTACGCTTAATTAACGGATTCCATGATCTGATCCGTGAGTTAAATTTCGACTAATTATTTTCTATTTATACATCAACATTTAGCGTATATTTTTAATTAGTTCTTCAGTTAATATACTTTTGTTTATTTGACTTTTCTGTTATATCTGTTTTATTATTCATCGCAGATTGTTTTGAATGAGTGTTTTATGACTATACCTGTTACCACCGAAATACAGAATAATTCTGAAAATCGTGTTCAACTGAACAATCCCCATATACTTACTTGGGCACGTGAAGAACTAAACTTAACTACTGATATGGTGGCTAACCATTTAAAAAAACCTGTGTCTTTAATCGAGGCTTGGGAAAAAGGGAGTGAATTTCCTACATTCCGACAACTCTCAGACTTAGCTAATTATTATAAACGTCCTATTGCTGTATTCTTTTTCTCTAGCTTACCACCCAAATTTTTAAAACCTATTGACCATAGAACACTTCCTGGCCATTTGGCTGGTCATTACTCACGCGAAACTCTACTAGCCTATAGACAAGTTGCAGACATGCTGCATCAGGCGCACGACTTATTTAATGAATTGGATGTCGATATTTCATTTTCGTTGCCTCATTGGAAAATGACTGATGATCCAGATAAAAAAGCTCTAGAACTTCGTTCTATTCTCGGTATTTCTGTTGAGGAACAGATTAAATCATTCTCCAAATATAATATTGCTCTTGATCGATGGAGAGATGTTTTATTTGACCATGGTATAATCGTGCGTGTTTGCGAAATGCCCATATCTGATGCTAGAGCTTTTTGTTTGCTTCTAGGTAACTTAGCAGGCATTGGTTTATCTAATGAAGACAAAGACCACGGCCGTATTTTTTCTCTTTTTCATGAGGTATGTCATATTTGTCTTGATATACCCGGGGTTAGCGGGATAACTACTAGTCGCCGAAACAAAAATACAAATCTAGAACAATATTGTGACCGATTTGCTGCAGCTTTTCTTTTGCCCGCTTCTAGTTCAGAAGTTTGTGAAAAACTTGACCTTTTCCAAGACTCAACAATTGATTACTTTGATATTGCACAAGCTGTTGCGAAAAAATTTAAAGTAAGTAAATACGTTGTCCTTCGAAGAGCGTTTGACCTTTGTAAAATTTCTTCTAGCAATTATTGGGACACTGTTCTAGATTGGCGAAAACAAGATTACATTTTCTATTCGAAGAAGAAGAAAAGAAATGGTGGCTTAGATTATAATGTAAATGAGATTAGTCATATAGGAAAACGTTTTGTTACACTTGTTATGAGAGCTTTTCAAAGTGAACATCTTTCCTCCTTGGATGCTAACAGGATTTTGGGTATAGATCCTATTGTAGTTGAACGGAATATGTAATGTAATATGGTACATAAAGTAGTTTACGATTATTACAGTGTGGATGCCGGTATTCTTATGAGAATGAAGGATATGTTGCCACATGATGTATTCCAACCAGCTTGGGACGAAATCAGTCGTCTTGCACTAGAGGGTAAATGGAAAATATTCGATGTTGTTGCTAGTGAAGTTCATGGTGATTTTATCCAGAAATGGCTCGCCGATAACAGTTCAGCCGTCGTAAAATTTAACCCTACAATAAACTCCTATATTAACAAACTCATGCAAGAGCTGCAAAAGCGTAATATGACTCTTGTTGACCCAGAAAGCCTAAAAAATAATGGTGATCCGTTTGTTATAATGCTTGCTCTTTATCTTGAAGGACGCGATCCGGACAATCTTCTTGTAAAAAATAATAAAACTTGTTGTGTTTTAACTAGAGAAGAACTTAAATCAAACAAGGTTAATATACCATCAGTATGCGAAATTTTTCATATTCCTCACATGACTCTACATGAATTTATGAAGCATCATGGTTGGGAAATCAACCTAACTGTTCATAATCCTTGATAGGACTTAGCTTATCGTTACCCTCCATCCTCTCCAGCACATCCTTACAAATATTCCTTTAATTAATCACTGTTTTCAAACTTTTGCATCGCAGTCATACAAAAAGAAATCCCGTGCCCTCTCTAAATCAGGCACGGGATTCTTAATTTTCACTTACCTGTCAGGTTATTCTGTTTTTACCTCGTTCTCCTGCGCGGCTGCCAGCTTCATGCGCCGATTCCGCCGGGCGCGTTTCACCAGGAAAACGATACCGAAAATGATTGCTGCGAACGGTGCTAGGTACACCAGCCACAGCAGCACAGTGAAAAGGAATTTCAGCACGCTGAGGAAACCCTGCCAGGTGCCCTTTGCCACGTCTCCGGCGTTCCAGCCGGGCGTGATGTTGATATAACCGGCGCGCGTATCGGTGGCTTTATTGCCGTTATCGTCGGTCACCACCAGACTCACCGTATAAAGTCCCGATGATGTATATTTGTGCCACGGACTCTCATCGGTGCTCTTCGCGCCGTCCCCGAAATCCCAGGCGTAGCTGTAAGGACTGATGCCGCCCTGGATGCTGGCGGCGAAGTTGATGTTATCCCCCGCACGGGCATTTCTCGTCCCGGCTACCAGATTCAACACCAGCGATGACTGCCGCAGGTTGATCGAGATCAAGGACATGGCCGCCGTCTGTTCCAGATACTGCATTCTACCTTTGATCACTTCTATTTCCTCGCGGGTGGAGGTCAACTGCTTCTGCACTTCCAACACTTCTGTAACCGTACCGGCTCTGGTCAATATCTCCACCAGTTGCGCCTCGGCGGCTTCCAGGTTCTTCAGACGGGAAGAAAGATCGGTGTATTCCTGCGTCACATCCGTGGCGGATGAGGTTTCGGTTGTCACTTTCACCGCCATCGCCCGCAGTGAATTCATCATACCGTCGAACTGCGCCGCCGGCACGCGGATGCTGATCACACCGGAATAAATTTTATCATTGCTGTATTTATTGTTAGACACCACATAACCGCTATTATCGTTGGTAAGCTGCGTGATCTGCGCGATGGCTGCGGTGATATCGTTGACCACCATGTCTACCTGTCCCGTCCGCACGATCATCGGCTGGCTGCCCGCTGCGGTCGTAGAAGCGGCGGTCGTGGTGGTAGTGACCGTCATCGGCGTAGTGGCGCGGCCGGGGGACCCGGAACTTCCGGTCGAACTGGTATCGTAATACGCCGGATAGCTTTGCGCTGACTTACCGCCACCGAAAAGACTTTCCGCGATATTGGATGGCGAATCAAGTCCAAATGCGGACCTTATCGGTGATGGTGACGCCGGCATTGTTACTGTAATCTCCGGCGCCGGTATGCCGGAAGACGATGATTGGCTGTAAACATATGTCTGCGGCGTTTCATACGCGGTGGTGGCTTTTGCGCAGGATGTCAACAACATCACACCCACCACCAGCAAGCTGATCACGATAAACCATTTTTTCATAATTGTGCTCCCTATACCTTTATATATTATATATACGTGCCGGGTGACAAAGTATTACAAACGTTTTCTTATGTTAACTGGGTCTTTAGAATTATAACGTAAAATGTAAGAAATAGTTACTGATGATGTTTTTATTGTCCGGGATTTTCTAGCGCGCCATCCGCCCCTATTGACACCCGGCTGGATTCGCTATATCATCGTGACAAGACACAGGAGGGTGAAAATGAGTAATGTTTACCCCGTTAAGTTGAGCATCGATTACCCTGATCGTAAACTGGACCGTCTCACTTCATTTTTCAGGATATTTACCGTCATTCCCATCATGATCGTCATCAGCCTGATGATGGGTTCGTCATCCGCCTGGGGGGAACACCACGACGCCTGGCGCTGGGGTGTCGGTAGCGCCTCCGGCCTTTTGTTCCTGCCCACTTTACTGATGGTACTTTTCCGGCAAAAATACCCCCGCTGGTGGTTCGATTGGAACGTCAACATTACTAAATTCGCCACCCGCGTCTTCAACTACTTCGCCCTGATGACGGATGTTTACCCGTCTACGGATGAAGAACAAGCCGTCCACATCGAAATCCCCTACCCGGACGCCGCCAAAGATATCAAACCCTGGATGCCGCTCGTCAAGTGGTTCCTGGCGATACCCCACTACATCGTGCTGGCATTTTTGATGATTGCCGTCTGGGTGGTCTGGGTCATCACCTGGTTCGCCATACTCTTCACCGGTAAATATCCGCGCAGCTTCTTTGATTTCATGGCGGGGGTTTTCCGCTGGTCTCTGCGGGTGACCTCTTATGCCTTTATTTTGGTCACGGACGTTTATCCCCCGTTCAGCCTCGACTGACATTATGTAATGTCAGTCGCGCGCCATGATGCGGGCAAAAATCTGATTGGACGTCATTATATACGCGGGATGCAAGCGATAAGTTACTCCCTCGCGGGTGAGTTCCCCGCTTGCCGCCATCGCTGCTAGATTATCGACTATTTCCTGCGTGGGCAGCATGCCGTACTTTTGCCTCAACTGAGATAGATTTATCCCTTCCTGCAACAACCTCAAACGCAGGATGGTTTCTTCACGGGCTTTGTCCTCCCGGTCAAGCTGTTCCACTTCGGTCGTCTGCGCGGTGGGTCTTTTCAAATAGACGTCCAGGTCGGGTTTGTTTTTGAAGCGGATCGTTTCCAGGTGAGAAGCCGCCGCGGGTCCAAGACCCAGGTATTCACCCTCGCGCCAATAATTCAGATTGTGCTGGCATTCATAATCCGGCAAGGCAAAATTAGAAATCTCATAGTGTCCAAAGCCAAGCGATTTTAACAAAGCTGCGGCCTTTTCAAACAACTCCACCTGTTTATCATCCGAAGGCAGATTTTCCGGCGGGTCATCCGCCAGCGGCGTCTCGTTTTCCAGCGAAAGACAATACACGGAAATGTGCTGGATTTTAAGAGCAAGTAGTTTGGATATCGAGCTTTTCAGGCTGCGCCACGTTTGCCCCGGCAGCCCGATGATCAAATCGCAGGAAATGTTCTGAAATCCGGCGGCCTGTGCTTGCTTGACGGCATCTATCGCCTGCGTAGCCGTATGGATTCTCCCCACCGCTTTTAGTTCCGCATCGTTCAGTGACTGCACCCCTATGGATATCCGGTTGAAGCCACACTCCAAAGCTGCCTTGAGAAAATCCGGCGCGGCGGATTCCGGGTTGACCTCGATGGTGGCTTCCGTCTTGTCATTCTGACTCCGATGAAAATCGAGGGAAGAATCTCGTTGTAAATTACCGGATACATTTGTCCCATTTGTATCGAGACTCAGTGTGACACCGACCCGGAATAGCTTCCTCAGTCCATCGCTCAACACCCTCAGGTTTTCCGCCCCCAGCAAGCTGGGCGTCCCGCCGCCGAAATACAACGTCTCGAAATCTAATCCCTGATATTTTTCGGCTTCTATCAGCAGGGCTTGAACGTAAGATTGCATGGCTGACTGTCTATCGGGCAACGAATAAAAATCGCAATAGGCGCACTTTTTCACACAGAAGGGAATGTGGACGTAAAGCCCCCGCACCTTATTCCTCCATTTTCAGGAGTAAAAGGAACGCTTCCTGCGGCACTACCACGGCGCCCACCATCTTCATCTTCTTCTTGCCTTCCGCCTGTTTTTCCAGCAGCTTGCGCTTGCGGGAAATATCGCCGCCGTAGCACTTGGCCAGCACGTCCTTGCGTAGTGCCACTATGTCCTCACGGGCGATCACTTTCGCGCCGATGGCGGCCTGTAAAGGTATCTCGAACATCTGGCGGGGAATCAGTTTGCGCAGTTTATGGATCAAACCCTTGGCTTTAGGCTGGGCGCTCTGGCGCACGGAAATGAAAGATAAGGCATCCACCTGGTTTTCTTTGACCAGTATGTCCACCTTCACAAAATCCCCGGCTTGATACCCGGTAAATTCGTAGTCCATGCTGGCATACCCGCGGCTCACGCTCTTCAGCTTATCGTAATAACCGGTGATCATCTCCGCCAGCGGGAAGTCGTAGGTCAGCAGCGCGCGTTTTCTATCCGGGTGGTCCATGGCCACCAGCTTGGCGCGCTTGGCATCCGATAGTTCCATCACCGGCCCGACGAATTCATTGGGCACGATGACCTGCAGCTTGACCACCGGTTCCTCAATGCGGTCGATGCGTGAGGGATCGGGAAACTTGGAAGGATTATCGATCAACGAGAACTGCCCGTCGGTGGTGTATACCTTATAGATCACGGAGGGCATGGTGGCAATCAGTTCCTGCCCGTATTCCCGTTTCAATCTTTCGAGTGTGATTTCCATGTGGAGCATGCCCATGAACCCCAGCCGGTAACCCCAGCCTAAAGCCGCTGAGCTTTCTTTTTCGTAGACGATCGAGGAATCGTTGAGTTGGAATTTCTCCAGTGCGGCGGTGAGTTTCACGTAGTCGTTGGTGCTGATGGGATAAATACCGCAGAAAACCATCGGCTGTGAGTGCCGGAAGCCGGGAATGGCCGGTGTCGCCGGGAAATCCGGGGAGACAATTGTATCCCCGACATGTATGCTGCCGACCTTTTTGATGATCGCTCCCACGTAACCCACTTCACCCGCCTGTATCTTCTCGGTGGGTGTCAGCGCCGGCGTAAAGTACCCCACCTCGTCCACTTCATGCACCTGGCCAGTGGATTTGATCATGATCTTGTCCCCGTGTTTCAGACTGCCGGAAAAAACGCGGATATGGGGAATCACGCCGCGGTAGGTATCGTAAAAAGAATCGAAGATCAAACACTTCAACGGTTCGTTGACATCGCCTTTGGGCGGCGGCACCAGCGTCACCACGGCTTCCAGCAAATCGTTCACGCCCTTGCCGTCTTTGGCGGAAACCAGTAGCGCCGTATTCCCGGGAATACCCAGTGAGTCCTGTAGCTGCTGGCGGCATTCGTCGATCATGGCATTCGGCAGGTCGATTTTATTGATGACCGGAATGATTTCCAATCCGGCATCGATTGCCAAATATGCGTTGGCAATGGTCTGCGCTTCTACCCCCTGCGATGCGTCCACGAGCAGTATTGCGCCCTCGCAGGCTTTCAAACTGCGCGAAACTTCATAGTTGAAATCCACGTGTCCGGGCGTATCGATCAGGTTCAGAATGTAGTCTTTCCCATCCTGCGACTTGAACGGCATGCGCACGGATTTCGCTTTGATGGTGATGCCGCGTTCACGCTCCAGGTCCATGCTGTCCAGTACCTGGGCGTTTTCCGTGGTATGCAAAACCCCGGTCAATTCCAGCATGCGGTCTGCCAGGGTGGATTTGCCGTGATCGATGTGCGCGATGATACAAAAGTTGCGGATATTTTCCATAACTAATTTGAGTGTATCATGATATAGGCAAGAGGGACAAGGAATAATGGTAATACCATTGCGAGGACATGCAATATCCGAAGCAATCTCTGTCTTTAAAAAGAACGTCTATATATTGGGGGGTGTAATGAAGAATCCTGGGGAATAAGCCTGTGAGATTGCCGCGCCCGCTCTTAGTAGTCTCGCAGTGGACTAGAAAGATAGGTAAGAATGAAGTTACTGGAGGATCTTCTTTAATTTTCTGATCAATCCCGGTAAATCCTTTTTCACAATTGCCCAGATTATGTCCAGATCAACATCGATATACCCATGTGCCAGCCGGTTTCTGGTGCCGGTGATCAGTTTCCAGGGAATTTCAGGGTGCTTTTCCTGCGTCGTTTCGTTTACCCCATATGCCGCTTCACCAATCAGGAAAATCAAATGAATTACGGCTAGAGATAACATTTCGTTTTCGTCCAGGTCGGCGCGGTTGCGTCCTCTGGTGAATTGCGCCGCCTTCTGTGCGTATTCCAGCATGTGGTGCAAACGGACAACATCAGCTTCAGGCGACCTCATATTGCACCTTGGCTTCGCGTATTACTTGCGACCGGAAATATTTACTCAGGTCGTTCGGTGTGCGTAAATCCACTTTACGCTTCAGGATATTGGAGAGTTCATCTTCCAGGGCTATGATGCCAAAACCCGGCACTTGACCCGGCGCAAATTCCACCAGCACATCGATGTCGCTCTCGGGACGAAAATCATCTCTGGTTACCGACCCGAAAAAAGATAATTTAAGGATATGATGTTTCACACAAAACTCTTTTATTTTATCTTCTGGGATCAATATATTGGCATTTTTAGCTTGCGGTTGGGAAATCGCAGGTTCGTTTTTCAGTAATGTTTGGATGTGAGCGTAGTTTTCCGAGGCTTGATTTGCCTGGTAATGCCGGCGGTTACCTTGACGATTGCTCACAATTAAGCCGGAGGCTGTGAGCTGCTTGATCTCCCTTTGTAAAGCTCCATTGCCCGTTTTCACTATGCCGAGCATCTGTCGCAAATAAAAAGACTGCTCCGGCTGGGCATAGAGCAGCGCTAAAATCGCCCGCCGCGTTTTGCCGAATAAAATACTTGCTAATTCCGCGTCTTTCGTACTCATTGTGGGTACAATTGTACTTATGATTAGAACATATGTCAACGGTTTTTGGCCATCTGAATCCCATCCAGAACTGGGATGACGTGCCTGTATCCTTGACAACCCACCTCCGTCTCCAGCACACTGATTTTAATGAGTAAGAAAGTAATTGTTATCGGCGCGGGCGCGGGCGGTATGATGGCCGCCGGGCACGCGGCGGAACTGGGCGCTGAAGTCATTCTGCTGGAAAAGACCGATCATCCCGGCAAGAAAATCCTTATCTCCGGCAACGGACGCTGCAATATCAGCCACAACCGTCCGCTGGAAAGCTTTATCGCCCAGTACGGTATCAACGGCCGGTTTCTTTACAGCGCTTTCAGCCGCTTTTTCCGTGAGGAACTCCAGCAATTCCTGCGGCGTTACGGCGTGGAAACCATCACCAAACCGGAAGGTAAAATCTATCCCGCCTCGCAGAATGCCCGTGAAGTGGTCAGAGCCTTTGAAGCTTACCTGGCAGACCATAAAGTCACGCTGCTGCTGAATACCGGCGTGAACCACATAAACGTGGAAAATGGCGTGGTTGTAAGTGTCCGTACACTTACAACCATTTACCCCTGCGACGCGGTGATTCTGGCAACCGGTGGCTCTTCCCATCCCCAGACCGGCTCCACCGGCGATGGTTACCGCATGGCCGCGGAGTTGGGGCATAAAATCGTCAAAATCCGCCCGGGTCTCGTCCCCCTTAAGGTCAAAGAAGCCGCGTTGGCCAAAAACATGATGGGCGCCAGCCTGCAAAGCGTGCGCGCTACCGCCTTTCAGTGCGCCGCCGGAGAAATCTCTACCGGCTTGATTCCCCCCCAGGATACCGGCATGGGCATCAGCGGTAAAAAACCGAAACTCCCCGTGATCGAGAGCCGCACGGGCGATGCGATTATCACGCACTTCGGTCTGAGCGGCCCGATTATTTTGGAGATGAGCCTGGCTATTGTAGACGCGCTGGCTAAAGGCCCGGTCAGCGTCAATATCGATCTGAAACCGGAAATCAGCGAGCTGCAATTGAGAAGTCTGTTGCAGCAGGAGTTTAATCTCCACAGCAAACGCGAGTATCAAACCATCTTGAAATCGTTTCTTACCAGCAAAGTGCTGGATACGTTCGTCATTCTCTCCGGCATTGACGCCGCGAAACCGGCGAGTCAAATCAACGCCTCCGAACGGGATAGGATTGCTGCTTTGATGAAGTCGCTGCGCTTCAATATCGAAGGTCCCTTTTCCATGGCCACGGCCATGGTCACCGCCGGAGGTGTCTCGCTGGATGAAATCGATCCCAAAACGATGGCCTCGAAAATCATCTCCGGTCTATATTTTTGCGGCGAGGTCATGGATATCGATGCCGGTACCGGTGGCTACAACCTGCAGGCCGCTTTTTCCACCGGCTACGTGGCAGGTGAAAGCGCCGCCTCTTAGTCACTCTGATTCACCTGATCGTCTTTGTCATTCTGGGTTTAGCCCGATAATCCAGAGTATCTCGTAGGAGCGGGTGTCAGTACGTAGGGTGGGTGAAACCCACCATTCAGTATCTTGCTACTGTTTACCCACAAATACGATAACCCCGTATTTAGGTCTTTTTAGTTCTTGGTTATTTGTTTATTGAATTTTGTTTGTCATTTGCTGCTTGTCTATTGATTATTGCGTCCCGTTTGTCCCGTTCTTTCCCCCGTTATCGGTGGCACAGGCATCCTGCTGTGGACATCCGTCTTTGCCAGCGCAGTGGGACATCCCGCATTTAATCGGGACGCGGCAATCCCCGGGTGGTGTGGCCTTTCCTGCATCTCCCTCATTCGCCATCTCGTTTGTCCCGCAGTAGCACGTAGGGTGGGTGAAACCCACCATTCAGTAGCTTGCTACTGTTTACTCGCCTGTCCCTTCAGTAGCTTGCTACTGTTTACCCGTGTTTCTCTCATGCCACTCTCCCTCTTTCCCATCCTTTGTCTGAGCACGAGATCCAATGGTCTTTCTTT
>JAQTOJ010000005.1 GCA_028713395.1 Dehalococcoidales bacterium
CATTTATGGGACCAGCAACGATCGACCTTAAACAACTCCCCCATCACGTTGCTATTGTGCCCGATGGTAATGGCCGCTGGGCGCAAGAACGCGGTTTGCCCCGGGTAGCCGGGCATCGCGCCGGCATCCTCAACATGCTCAAACTGGTGCAATACATCAACGAATACCCCATCAAGTACCTCACCTTCTACGGTTTTTCCACGGAAAACTGGACCCGCCCGGAAATGGAAGTCAGCGGACTTTTTGGTGTCGTGCAGAAATTTGTAGACGACCACCTGGAAGATATCCACCATGCCAACATCAAAATCATACATATCGGCCGCAAGCAAGGATTGCCCGATTATCTGGCTAATGCCATAGAAAAAGCCGTCGCCCGTACCGCCAATAACTCAGGCATGGTGCTTAACGTCGCCTGGAACTACGGCGGGAGAGCCGAAATCGTGGACGCGGTGAACCGGATTCTTAAACAGAATCCTGAAAAGACCATCGATGAAACCAATTTTGCCAATTATCTCTACACCGCCGGTTCGCCGGACGTCGATCTTTTGATCCGCACCGGTGATGTCACCCGCCTCAGCAACTTCCTCATCTGGCAAACCGCTTACGCCGAATATTATTTTTCCAAAATTCTCTGGCCGGATTTTGATAAGGCGGAAATAGAAAAAGCCTTGGTCGCCTACAGCCAGCGGGAACGCCGTTTCGGCGGTTTGAAAACGTAAATGTTGAAAAAACGCGTCATCACCTCCCTCTGGCTGGCGCCGCTCGCCATGGCTGCCGTTTGGTTTGGCGATATGCCCTTACTCGTCACCTTTTTAGTGGCGGCGCTGGGACTCATTACTGTGTTGGAATTCTACCGCATGGCGGAAGGTGTCAAAGCCAAACCGCAAATAATATTCGGGGCCATTTTTACTCTGGTCATTATCCTGTTGCGCGATCCTAAAATCCAGGATTATGTAAACCAGCATTATGACATCAATTTAGCCCTGCCTACCCTGCTCACCGCCGGTCTCTTGATTTCGCTGGCTTCCCTGCTCTCCCGTCCCCAGAAATTCGGGGCATTACCCGGCTGGGCGTGGACATGGGCCGGCGTCTTTTACATCGGCTGGCTGCTGGGGTTCATCACGCCCTTGCGCTTCCTGGATGACGGACGGAACTGGCTTTATCTGGCGCTCTTCTGCACCTTCTCCTCGGATACCTTTGCCTTCTTCGTCGGGCGGGCTTGCGGCAAGCACAAACTGGCGCCCTCGATCAGCCCCGCCAAAACCTGGGAAGGCGCCATCGGCGGGTTATTAGGCGCCGCTGCCATGAGCCTGGTCTTTCTCCTACCCACCCCGCTTTCATTGACCGCTCACCTCAACTGGTGGCAGGCATTGACCTTGGGGGCGCTGGTAAGCGTCTTCGCCCAGTGCGGCGACCTGGTGGAATCCCTGTTAAAACGCAATACCGGCGTAAAAGATTCGGGTACCATCTTCCCCGGTCACGGCGGCGCCCTTGACCGCATCGATGGCGTCATATTTGCGGTTGTGCTAGTCTATTACTGGGTAGTGCTTGTACCCCATTGATTTGGAAGTCTACGAGAATTTGAAAAGGGGTTAACCCTTAACAGATACTCACAGTTATTCCCGTATAGTCATGTGAATATTTGACACGAATAACTAATAAATATATTATTGGGCATCATCAATACTGATGAGGGACTATATGATAGGTATTGCCGAACAGACAAATCGTTGGAGAACAAGACCCGTTTATACTATCATTCAAGCCGCAAAACTAGCAGCCGTTCATCCCATAACAGTACGGAGATGGCTGTATGGATCTAATACCAAGAGCACGAAAATGCGCCCTGTGTTTTTCGGAACCAATGAGAAAATTGAAGACGGAGCCGAAGTATCATTTTTACAATTAGCTGAAATCGTCGTTGTCAGTCGCTTTAGGCAAAGAGGTGTAAAACTAAATTCACTAAGGCAGGCTCATGAGTACGCATGTGAGAAATTGTCTTTAAGCTACCCCTTTGCTTGGCTACATTTGAAAACAGATAGCATTCATGTTTTTAGCGATTTTCAGAAAATACATCCTGATGCTAGCTTGTTGACTCTGGATAAAAACGGACAATTAACTCTACCTGGAAATGTAATTCAGGCTATGGAGTTGTTCGATTATGAAGACGAATTCGCATCCAGATGGTATCCTATCGGGAGGACTGTTCCAATTGTAATTGACCCCAGATATGGGGCAGGGCGCCCAACAATTCCCCAACGAAGATTACCCGTTGCTTCAATTTATAATCGCTGGAAATCTGGAGAAAAAATACACTTCATCTCAACCGACTATGCACTATCACAAAAACTAGTAGAAACTGCGTTACAATACGCCGAGAGTTATGCTATTTGATTCTTTATTCTGATGAAGATGTAGGCACTCGTGTACCCAATGCGTTAAAGTTGGTTGGGTGTAGTGTTGTGTCTGCGGTGAGTAAAAGAGCAGTCAGCGAGCCAGACGTTCAATGGTTGGAACGAGTCAGGAAAAAAGGTTGGTTAGGACTTAGTTGTAACAAAAATATTCTACGAGTTCCCGAAGAACGTGACGCTATAATTAGTAATAAAGTAGGGATAGTGTTCATAAATGAAGAAGCCCTTCATCCAAAAGATAAATTGCTATTATTGTTACGTAAATGGGAATGGATGAAGGATGTAGATTCGTCAGAGGAACGCCCTTTTGCGTACTTTCTGTATACGAACGGTAGTGCGAAAAAAGTCTTGTAACAAGATATATGGCTCGTTTTTCAATTACGCTCTTGCTTGGTGTTATCTCATTTCGTCCAAACATTATCGTGAGTAATTTATGGATAGTAAAGTAAATAGACTCGCCATTTTAGGTTCCACCGGCTCCATCGGCCAGCAAACGCTACAGGTGGTACGTGCCTTCCCGGAAAGATTTCCGGTGATTGCCCTCGCGGCGGGTGACAATCTGGCGCTGCTTTCCCAACAGATAAATGAATTTCACCCCCAATATATCCATTATCACAAACAAGCAACACAGACTTCATTCAAAGCCGAATTTCTTTCGCTTGAAGAAATGGCCGTTTTACCGGAAGTGGATACAGTGGTGGTGTCTACATCCGGCAAAGCCAGTCTCACCGCCGTGCTGGCCGCCGTCCAAGCGGGTAAAAGAATTGCCATTGCCAACAAAGAGCCTCTGGTCATGGCCGGGGAAATCATTACCCGCCAATCCAAAAAACATAAAGCCAAAATCATTCCGGTGGATAGCGAACACTCCGCCATCTGGCAGTGCCTGCAGGGTGAAAATAACAAACCGGCAAATATTATCTTAACTGCTTCCGGTGGGCCTTTCCGCGCCTTCACACCAGCGCAAATGGCGGCGGTCACGCCTGCTCAGGCCTTGCAGCATCCTTCCTGGAAAATGGGCAAAAAGGTCACCATCGATTCCGCCACCTTGATGAATAAAGGACTGGAAATCATCGAGGCGCACTGGCTTTTCGGCGTGCCGTTCGAGAACATAAAAATCGTTGTACACCCGCAAAGCATCATCCATTCCATGGTGGAATTCGCTGATGGTTCGGTCAAAGCCCAACTGTCTTCACCGGATATGCGCCTGCCCATTCAATATGCCCTCACCTATCCACAGCGGTGGGCAAACCCGGATTTACCGAAAATCGATTGGTCGAACCTCCAACAACTCGTTTTCGCACCGCCGGATTTTCAGAAATTCCCGTGTTTACAACTAGCTATCGATGCCGGAAAGGCTGGAGGTACCATGCCCGCGGTGCTCTGTGCCGCTGACGAAATTGCCGTTAATGCCTTCCTGAATGGTAGAATTAAGTTCATGGACATCGTGTCGGTGGTCGGCGCCGCGCTGGATAAACACCGGAAGGTGTCTGATCCTGAACTCGCCGAAATCCTGGCCGCCGATGCCTGGACACGTGATTTTTCAAATAAAATGATTGGGAAAATGAAATAATGTTCGTCTCCATCTTAGCCGCCATCGGCGCGTTTCTTGTCCTTATCATCGCCCATGAATTGGGGCATTTCTTTGCCGCCAAATTATCGGGCGTCAAAGTGGAAGAATTCGGCATCTTTCTCCCACCCCGTCTGTTGTCTTTCAAAAAAGGCGAGACGGTCTATTCCCTGAATGCTATTCCTTTCGGGGCTTTCAATAAATTATCCGGTGAAGAAGACCCGCAGGCTCCCCGTAGTCTGGCTTCCAAAAGCCGGCGCGTCCGGTTCTTTGTCTTGAGCGCCGGAGCCTTGATGAACTTACTGCTGCCCTTCTTTTTATTAACTATTTCCTTTCTGATTCCCCACGCCGAAGCCACGGATACCGTGGTGGTGGCTCAAGTGCTCGATTCTTCCCCGGCAGCCACGGCGGGCATTGTGGTTGGGGATATTATCCTTAAGGTCAACGGCAACCCCATCACCCAGGCTACCGATTACTCGACCATTGTCAAAGCCGCCGCCGGTGCGCCGGTGACCGTCACCTTGCAAACAGCGGACGGCTCCGTGAAAGATGTGGTCGTCACGCCCCGTACTGTTTTTACCGCCCAGGAAGGCGCCACCGGCATCTCCATCCAAAACGCCACTAAAAAAGTGCATTATCCCATCTGGAAAGCTATCCCTATGGGCGCCCAGCGTTACTGGGATTTTGTCCTGATATATAAAGATGGCATTGTCCAGACCGTCCGGGGAACGATTCCTTTTGAACTTTCCGGCCCGGTGGGTATTGTGGCGGAATCCGGCAAAGCTGCCCAGATGGGCTTTGGCGCGTTGCTCCAATTCACCTCCATCATCAGCTTCGTGCTGGGTATCTCCAACCTCCTGCCCCTGCCTGCGCTGGACGGCGGTAGAATCGTTTTTGTGCTATTGGAATGGGTACGCCGCGGTAAACGCGTCTCCCCCAAGACAGAAGGCATTATTCATGGTGTCGGCTTCGTCCTGCTGCTGGCTCTGCTCGTAGTCATCAGTTATAAGGATATTTTGCGCCTCATCCACGGCGGATAGGATAATTTCTGATATTAACTTTTTTGTTAGCTTTCCCGTTTGTAAGCGCCTGTCCCGTACTTGATACGGGAGGAGACACAGAGAGAATTGTTATGCAAAATCTATTATTCATCTCATCGCGTGGTCATATAGACCTGGAAATTATACCCGCTTACAAAACTGCTATTTCTTACGGTAAGCTATACCATCAATCATCACCAGGCAATCTTTATCAATAAACTCAGTCGTAGCAGTCATCCTTGCCGGATATTTACCATTTTCGAAATGGTTACAAAAACGCGTTTCCATTTCGGGTAAATCGTCAATATTTTTTAGCCAGACATTGACCTTTACTATATCTTTGAGACCAAGGTTGAATTCCGATAAATTCTTTTGCATATAAACAAGAGTATTCTCCAATTGGGTTGTAAAATCATCGCCAAACCCTCGATGTAGTGCCAGAAAAACAAAATCTCCCGCTTCCACTGCCCCCGAGTAACTGAAGGGCGTCTTTATTCTCTTTAGTTCCGTCATTTCACTCCTTTATAAATATAGTTCATCCTATTATATCAACAGTAAATGTCAATGACAAACATTTGTTCTACTTCACCAATCATCAATCAGTCTTCCACTTGCTTATCAGTCTCATTTACAGCTACAATAAATTATTACTTGAATTCAAAATCCCGTCTCAATATGCACACAGGAGTATGAACACTTTGGGTAAAACGATCGCAGAAAAAATACTAAGCGCCAAATCCGGGGTAGATGCCCACGCCGGCGATATCGTCGTCGCGCAGATCGACCTCGCTTTTGTGCAGGACACCACCGGGCCGCTGACGGTGCGCCAGTTCCAAGCCGCCGGTTTCAAAAAACTGGCGAAAAATATTAAAGGCGCGGTCTTCCTCGACCACGGCGCGCCCAGCCAGAGCCGCGAGCTTTCCAATGACCACATGTTCTTGCGCCAGTTCAGCAAAGATACCGGCGCCAGACTGAGCGATGTCGGGGACGGCATCTGTCACCAGATCGTGGCGGAATCCCTGGCAAAACCCGGCGACCTCATCGTCGGGTCGGATTCACATACGGTCACTGCCGGTGGTCTCGGCGCTTTTGCCTGCGGCATGGGTTCCTCCGATGTCGCTATGGCCTTCGGCTTGGGTAAAAACTGGTTCCGTGTCCCGGAATCCATCAAAATCGAGGTCAGCGGTAAGTTCTCCAAAGGTGTCAATGCCAAAGACCTGATCCTTTTCTTGATAGGGCAAATCGGCGCTGACGGCGCTACCTATAAATCGCTGGAATTCGCCGGTCCCGGCTTGAAAAATATCCCCGTCTCGCAAAGACTGACCATTTCCAATATGGCAGTCGAAGCCGGAGCCAAAGTGGGCTTGTTCCCCTCCGACGACCTGACGGAAAAATACCTGGTGGAACGCGGCCGCAGCAATGATTTTAAACCCCTGGCCGCCGACCCCGACGCCATTTACGAACGCGCCATCAAGATCAACCTGGCAAAATTGGAACCCATGGTTTCCAAGCCCCATACGGTGGATAATACCGCCACCGCTAAAGAACTGGCCGGCACGAAAATCCAGCAGGTCTTTATCGGCACCTGCACCAACGGTCGCTTGGAAGACCTGGAAATCGTAGCGGAAATATTAAAAGGTAAACACCGCCACCCCGATACCCGGCTCGTGATCGTGCCTGCTTCCCGCGAAATCCTGCTCACCGCCACCCGGTTGGGTTATATTCAGTCCATACTCGAAGCTGGCGGTCTCATCTTACCTCCGGGTTGCGGCGCCTGTCTGGGCTTGCATCAAGGCGTGATCGGTGATAAAGAAGCCTGTCTCTCCACCGCCAACCGTAACTTCAAAGGCAGGATGGGCAGCGCTGACGGGCTGGTTTACTTGTGTAATCCCGCCACCGCGGCGGTCTCGGCTATCAAAGGGGAAATTACTGACCCGAGGGAGTTTATATAATGCTGACCGGAAAAGCTTTTAAATTTGGCGATGATATTTCCACCGACCTGATTATTCCCGGTAAATATTCCTATTTACGCAGCAACCTGCCCGAGCTGGCCAAGCATGTCATGGAAGACGCCGATACCACCTTTGTCTCCCGTGTCAAAGAAGGCGATTTTATCGTCGGCGGCAATAATTTCGGGTTGGGCTCCAGCCGCGAACATGCCCCGCTGGTCATCAAGATGGCGGGCGTCAAAGCTATTCTCGCCAAATCCGTGGCGCGTATCTTTTTCCGCAACGCTATCAATCTCGGTCTGCCGGTATTGATTTGTAATACCGATGAGATCAAAGACGGCGATACCCTGGAAATTGATTTGCAAGAGGGTGTCATCACTGATAAGACCAACGGCAAAAAACTCACCTTCGGCAAGATCCCTGAAGTCATGTTGAATATCCTCGATGAAGGCGGGTTGTTGCCGTATATCGAAAAGCACGGCGATTTCAAACTGTAGCAAATCAAACTCCTCTCCCTTGGGGAGATACAGAGGGAATTGTAATAGAATCCATTGCGAGGAGCTGTGACGAAGCAATCTCCCGGTGATAAATCCGGTAGCAAATAGCTTGGAGTCTGAACAATAAAATCCGGTAGCCAGCAGCTAGTCGCTATAGCTAATAAGGAAGGAGCTACTCTTGAAAACTTATAATATCACCCTCCTTCCCGGCGATGGCGTCGGACCGGAAGTCACCGAAGCCACCAAACGCGTCCTGGAAGCCACCGGTGTCAAATTTAAGTGGGATATCGTGGAAGTGGGCAGTCACGCCATGGAGAAGTACGGCACCCCCCTGCCCGCCTCTGTTATCGAATCCGTAAAGAAAAACAAGATCGCCTTAAAAGGCCCGGTCACCACTCCCGTCGGTTCCGGTTTCCGCAGCGTCAATGTCGCCATCCGCAAAGAGCTGGAACTTTACTGTTGTCTGCGTCCCTGTAAATATTATCCCGGCGTGCCCACCCGCTATAAAGATATCGATCTCATCATCGTGCGCGAGAACCTGGAAGATTTGTATGCCGGGGTCGAGTTTGAAAAAGGCACCCCCGGAGCCGCTGGTCTGATCAAGTACGTCGCCGATAATAAAGCCGGTACGATACTTCCGGATTCCGGTATCAGCATTAAAGCCATTTCCGAATTCCGCAGCCGGCGCATCGTGAAATTCGCTTTCGATTACGCCCGCAAATATCATCGTAAAAAAGTCACCGCCGTGCACAAAGCCAATATCATGAAATTCTCGGATGGGCTGTTCCTTGCCTGCTCACGTGATGTCGCTAAAAATTACCCGGACATCGCCTTTGAAGACCGGATTGTTGATAACATGAGCATGCAGCTCGTGCAGAAACCCCAGCAGTTCGATGTTATTGTCGCCCCCAACCTGTACGGCGATATTCTTTCTGACCTCTGCGCCGGTCTGGTCGGCGGCTTGGGCGCCGCGCCCGGCGCTAATCTGAGCGAAACGATGGCGGTCTTTGAACCGACCCATGGCTCCGCGCCCAAATACACCGGTCTAAACAAGGTCAACCCCATGGCCATGATGCTTTCCGGCGTCCTCATGCTCCGGCACCTCGGCGAAGCCGCCGCGGCTGATAAAATGGAAAAAGCCATCGCCGCCGTCATCGCGGAAGGCAAAAATGTGACCTACGATTTCAAGCCGGAAGCCCCAGAAAAAGCCGTCGGCACCAAACAGGTGGCAGATGCCGTTATCGCCCGCATGGGTTAAGTTTTTGTTAAGAACCGGGAGTTTGAGAGTGTTGTTGCCCCGCTGACAATAAAGCTAGACTACAGTATTTTAGTCTTAATCTGATATTATGGAAATATAGACTTGCGGGAGGATTTTTACAATGGGTAAGATTTACATCATCGATGTCACCAACCGGGACGGTGTCCAGACCGCCAAATTAGGTTTGTCCAAACTGGAAAAAACCATGATCAATCTCTATCTCAATGAAATGGGAATTTTTCAATCTGAATTCGGTTTCCCCACCACCCGTCACGAAACTCATTACCTTAGAGCCAACCTGAAACTGGCAGAAATGGGCGTCCTCAAACCCATCGTGCTTTCCGGCTGGATACGGGCCATGGCGGAAGACGTGGAACTCACCTGTAAACTGGTGCCGGAAATCAAGAATCTGGCGCTCTCGACCTCAACTTCCGAACAGATGATCGAAGGTAAGTACCTCGGTAAGAAAAATCGCAACGATGTTTTGAAGATGATGACCGACGCGGTAGATGCCGCCAAGGCTCATGGGATTACCGGTATCGGCGTTAATGCCGAAGACGGTTCCCGCACCGACCATAATTTCCTCATCGAATACGGTCTGGCTGCCAAGGAACACGGCGCCACCCGTATCCGCTACTGCGACACCCTGGGTTACGATAACCCCTTCTCCATTTACGATACCTGCAAATCCATGGCGCAGAAAATAAAACTGCCCATCGAGCTACATTGTCACGGCGATCTCGGTATGGCTGTCGCCACGTCGATTGCCGGCGCCAAGGGCGTCATTGATGGCGGTCAGGATGCCTATATCAACACCACCGTTAACGGCATCGGCGAAAGAGCCGGTAACGCTGACCTGGTGGCCGTTTTGTTGGCTTTGACCAAATCCAAGGGTTTTGCCGATAAATACCAGTTGGCCACGCCCATCGACCTGAAGAAATCCTACAAGATTGCCAATTACGGCAGTCACGCTTTCAATGTGCCCATTCCCATCAACCAACCGGGTGTCGGCGCCAACGCCTTCGCCCACGCCTCCGGTATCCACGCTGACGGCGTGCTCAAAGACCCTGCCAATTATGAACTGTACGGCTTTGAAGAACTAGGTCGCGGCGAACCCAAAGAGGTTGAGACCGGACGTGAAATCTGCACCGGACAATATGGCGGTATTTCCGGCTTCCGCTACATTATCAATGAAATCGCCGGTGACGCGGCCGTCACCTTCGGCAGCCCCGATGAAGCCAACCGCGTGCTGGAACTCGTGCGTTACGCCAATGTCGCTTCACAGAAACCCCTGCTCGAAGATGAACTCTTATTCATCTGCAAATACCCCCAGATCGCCAAAGAACTCTTGACCATGACCCCGCTGGCCTAGAAAATACTGTTTTAGGTTATTAAAGGTGAGCTATCGTAAGATAGCTCACCTTTTTTATCTGTCTTTGCGAGTCCGCCGTAGGCGTGACGCGGCAATCTCAGCCCTCATGTAGGGTGGGTGAAACCCACCGCCAATTATTTCTTTCCCCATTGCAAGTCCGCCTCAAGCTGACACGTGTTTCGAGCAAATCTATACAATTCTCCCATTCCCACGAAAGTGGGAATCCAGTCACGTATTTGCAACCTCCAGGTACGGCTGGTGCAACCCGCCGGTATCCCGCCCCTTCTCCAGTCAGCCATAAAAAAAAGAGGGGCTGCTTTTTCAGCAGCCCCTCTTTACTGTAATCGTAAAAGGCTTATAGTCTTTCTTTGACCAGGGAATCCACCACGGATGGATCGGCCAGGGTCGAAGTATCGCCCAGGTTCTTGATATCGCCGGCGGAAATCTTGGTCAAAATGCGGCGCATGATCTTACCGCTGCGGGTCTTGGGTAAAGCATCTGCGAACTGAATCTTGTCCGGTGAAGCCAGCGGGCCAATCTGTTTACGTACCCACTGTACCAGTTCCTTCTTCAGTTCCTCAGTTTTTTCTACACCGGTTTTCACGGTCACGAAGGCATAGATACCTTCACCTTTGACCGGATGCGGCATACCGACTACGGCGGCTTCAGCTACTTTAGGATGCGCCACGAAAGCGCTTTCCACTTCTGCCGTGCCGATGCGGTGACCGGATACTTTGATGACGTCGTCGATGCGACCCATCAGCCAGTAATAACCATCGTCATCGCGGCGGGCGCCATCACCGGTGGTGTATACACCCGGGAACCGTTCGAAGTAGGTCTTCTTGAATCTTTCGGCATCGCCGTAAACGCGGCGCATCAGCCCGGGCCAGGGTTTGCGAATTACCAGGTAACCGCCCTCATTCACGTCGACCAGGCTGCCGTCTTCACGGATAATTGCCGGATCGATGCCGAAGAACGGCATGGTGGCGGAGCCGGGTTTGATCGGGGTGGCGCCGGGGAACGGGGTCAGCATAAAACCGCCGGTTTCTGTCTGCCAGTAGGTATCTACAATCGGGCATTTGGTTTTACCGATTACATTGTAGTACCACATCCATGCTTCCGGATTGATGGGTTCGCCCACGGTGGCGAGAATGCGCAGACTGCTCATATCGTGCTTGTTAGGCCAGGCATCACCGTCTCTCATCAAGGCGCGCAGCGCGGTGGGGGCGGTGTAGAAAATGCTGACTTTATATTTCTCGATCAGTTCCCAGAATCTGTCGGGGTTCGGATAGGTGGGGACGCCTTCGAATAGCACCATGGTGGCGCCGTTGGCCAGGGTACCATAACAGTTGTAGCTGTGCCCGGTGATCCAGCCGATGTCGGCGGAGCAGAAATAGGTGTCCTCGTCCTTGTAATCCATGACATATTTGAAAGTCAAAGCGGTGTATAAAAGGTAGCCGGCGGAGGTGTGTAAAACACCCTTGGGTTTACCGGTGGAACCGCTGGTATAGAGAATGAACAGGGGATCTTCAGAATCCATCTGTACCGGTTCGCAATATTTAGGCAGATCAGGGTCGGCCATCAATTCCTGATACCAAAAATCGCGTCCGGCTTCCATCTTCACCGGAATCCCGGCGCGTTTGACTACCACTACTTTTTTGATGGTGGGGCAGGATTTCAATGCTTCATCCGCATTATCCTTGCTGTTGACGGTTTTACCGCTGCGATAGTAACCATCGCTGCAAACGAGCACGGAGGATTCACAGTCATTCATGCGGTCGCGCAGGGCATCGCCGCTGAACGCGCCGAACACCACGCTGTGAATGGCGCCGATTCTCGCGCAGGCCAACATCACGATCGGTAATTCGACGATCATGGGCAGATATACGGAAACACGATCGCCTTTCTTCACACCCAATTTCTTGAGCACGTTGGCGAACTTGTTTACTTCATAAGATAACTGCTGGTAGGTGAGGGTTTTGGTATCCCCGATATCGCCTTCCCAGATAAAGGCCGCTTTATTCTTGCGGGCGGTCTTGAGGTGGCGGTCGATGCAGTTGTAGGAAACATTCAATTTTCCGCCGACAAACCACTCGTGCTTGGCGTTGGCGAAATCCGCTACCAGCACTTTGTCCCATTTTTTGTACCAGTCCAGCGCCTCAGCTTGTTTACCCCAGAATGCCACGGGGTCTTTGATGGACTCATCGTACATTTTCTTGTACTCAGCGATGCTCTTGATATAGGCATGGGCGCTGAGTTCTTTAGAAGGGGGAAATACCCTCTTCTCCTCCATCATGGAGGTAATACCTTTTTCTACCGTCATACTCCTTGCTTAACTCCTTCTACGAAGCAATACGATATATTTTGCCACAGCCTAATATCAACAGCAGGTTTGGTAATACCGGGCGGTCAATATAAGCCTGGAGCAAGCATTTCATATCCGGGCATGTTGTCACGCGGTAAATAAAAAGAAAGGAGCGTGCGAGAATCGCATCTGTATGTATACCGCAACCCGAACATCAAGCTATTTTACTATGTTTGGGCAAAATGAGTCAATCAGCATAAATAACTAGCGGGAACACAATTAAGATGAACAAAATGGAAATTCCCCCAACTAGATTGTTTATCAACCATTAGTTAAAAAACTATCGAAATAAAGTGCTACAAAATCACTTAACTAATACCGTAATAATACTCTTGTTCAGGTATTATGCAGGAATAATCCTCAATGGACGACCTTGAGAACACAATGTAATTCACATCGATGGAAGTAAATTTACCTTCTTTGGTCTGTTGAACAAAACGGAGTAGAGCTTGTTCCTCATTTAATGTGTCATTTTGAGAGGATTTCGCTTTCAGCATGACTTAACTCCTTCAATCAGATAAAATAATCTTGCGTCTAGTTTTGCTCTCAATATCGTTTCTAAAACCACTAAGATCAACTTCAAACCCACAACTGCATTTTAGCTTATTATCCTTAGGGAATGTTACTCTACCTTGACGTTTCATATCCTCGTCAATTTTGGGGTTATTAATAAATTTAGCATAAATTTTGTGTAATATTCCACATTGGGGGCATTTAATTTCTAATTCAGCAGCATCGGGAATAATTTGTTGAACCCCCCCGCCAATATTTCCAGTGGCGGATGCGTGTTTAAAAACCTTATCGTCTTCAGTAGCGAATATTTTATAAGCAGTAGTAGATTCTAGTATTAGTCGGCATACAGTTTGTATCCGATACACTATATCTGCCAACTCTGGATTATCTTCGATTTTTGTAACTTGTAAACCTATATTTCTTAAGTCACCGATTTTAATAGAACGCCCATGCGATCTCCATTTTGAATGTTGAGCAAATTCTTTGGCAATATCTTTTGCTTTCTGTTCCTTCATTTCTTGTGTTACTGGTATCTTCCGTGTTTCGGTTGTAATCCATTTATGGAATTTATACTTTACCAACCAATTACTTACCAGATCTTTGGCATATTCTAAAGAGTGATGAACACCGCTAATCTCTCCAGGGTTTATTTGGGCAATCATTATGGCATCAAATGGATTTAGTCTGCCAATTTTTGCAGCTTCCTTCCGTTTTTCTTCAGTCCATTCTAAATAATCATATGCGGACACTCTTGACCTACCTATGTTTACCTGGGCGTCAATTGGTCCCAAACTACCAGTTTCTGTCATAAGTATTTCGTCAGCCGACAAAACCATTATGGTACCTGCACTCTTTGCTTCACCCGAAATCACAAAAGAAACAGAACTAAATTTTGATCTCAAACACTTTACTATTTCTTCAGCTGATTCAGCGCTACCTCCTGGCGTAGCGAGATAAAAATCTACGCTTTCCGATTTTGTGTTTCTTAATAAGTCATGAATTATATAATAGTCCTCTTGTTCTAGTAATACACGAGGAATCGGTTTGTAAATATCAGCAACATATAGTACCAAAAACGTTTTTCGATTCTGGTTATATTTTTTTATAAGCTCAACTAATTCCGTTTCTAAATCATTGACACTCAATCCGCGCTTAATATAATCACTCATCAACCCCATAAACATACACCCCTTTTGTCTTACTAGGTTCTTTCAAGTTTTGTTTTATAAAGATTTTATCATATATTCTATTTTTGTCAAGATTATGTTTGACAATTCCTTCTCCGTTATGTTATCTTAACTTCATAATGAAAGCGCAGATTTTCTCCCTCGTACTTAGCATCACATACTCAGGTTGAGTGGGGTTTGTCTCCGCGCGTAATTGAGGCCGTCCCACAGGGGCGGCTTTTTTGTTTAGCGGGCAATCAGCGGTCAGCCCTCAGCACTCAACCCCGGCATGCGGGGTAGGGAATCTGAAAGCTGATAGCTGAAAGCTTTTATTGAAGGAGCATTATGGCAGATAAATATAACGCCGTGGAAATTGAAAAAAAGTGGCAGGCCAAATGGGAATCCGATAAACTCTATGCCGTTACGGAAAACAGCCCCAAACCCAAATGGTATGCCCTGACCATGTTCCCCTATACCTCCGGTGATCTCCACATCGGTCATTGGTACGCCATGGCTCCCTCCGATGTATTTGCCCGGTTCAAGCGGTTCCAGGGCTTCAATGTCCTCCACCCCATGGGGTTTGATGCCTTCGGGCTGCCGGCGGAAAACGCTGCCATCAAATACGGCATCCATCCCAAAAAATGGACGTTGCAAAATATCGATAACATGCGTAAACAACTGAAAAGCATGGGTTCGATCTATGATTGGGACCGGGAGGTCATTACCTGCGATCCGAATTACTACAAATGGACGCAGTGGTTCTTTATCAAGCTGTTTGAAAAAGGTCTGGCTTACCGTACCAAAGCCGCTGTCAACTGGTGTCCGAAATGCCAGGTGGTGCTGGCGAACGAGCAGGTGGAAAGCGGTAAATGCTGGCGCTGTGAAACCGATGTTACCCGCCGCAATCTCGACCAGTGGATGTTCCGCATCACCGCTTATGCCGATGAACTGATGGAACATAAAGACATCGATTGGCCGGAACGCATTCAAATCATGCAGAAAAACTGGGTGGGCAAGAGCTACGGCACGGAAATTTCCTTCGGTCTGGAGCATCAAAGCGTCGCGGAAAAAGAGATCAAAGTCTTCACAACCCGCGCCGATACGATTTACGGCGTCACCTTTATGGTACTGGCGCCCGAACACCCTCTGGTGAATAAAATCACTACGTCCGCGCAAAAAAAACTGGTGGATGAATACGTTGCCCGCACCCGCAAGTTCACCGAAATCGAACGCCTTTCCACGGAAAAAGAAAAGGATGGCGTCTTTACCGGGGCGTATGCCATTAACCGCCTGACCGGTGAAAAGGTGCCCATCTGGATTGCGGATTACGTGCTCGTCAGCTACGGCTTCGGCGCCGTCATGGGGGTGCCTGCCCACGATGAACGTGATTTCGCCTTTGCGCAAAAATACGGCATAGCTATCAAGGTCGTCATCGCCGCCCCGGATTGGGATGGCAAAGAATTGACACAGGCTTACATCGCACCCGGCAAAATGGTCAATTCCGCTCAGTTCAACGGGCTGGATAACGAAAAAGGCATTGATGCAGTGGCCGCCTACCTGGAAACCAAAGGCTGGGGCAAAAAGACCGTCAACTATAAGATGCGTGACTGGTTGATTTCCCGGCAGCGTTACTGGGGCGCGCCTATCCCCATGGTACACTGCCCCAAATGCGGCATCGTCCCGCTGCCGGAAAGCGAACTACCGCTGTTACTACCGGAAGAAGCGGAATTCCTGCCTACCGGTGAATCGCCGCTGAAATATAATGAGAAATTCGTCAATACCACCTGCCCCAAATGCGGCGGTCCCGCCAAGCGTGAGACCGATACTATCGATGGTTTTATGTGTTCTTCCTGGTATTTCCTGCGGTATTGCAGTCCGCATTACAAAGACGGGCCTTTCGATCCCGAAAAGATGCAGTACTGGTCACCGGTCGATATGTACACGGGCGGAGCGGAACACGCCGTCATGCACCTGTTATATGCCAGATTCTTCACCAAAGCCCTGCGCGATATGGGCATCATCCCCTTCGGCGAACCCTTCAAAAAGCTCTTTAATCAGGGTACCGTCATGTCACAGGGACAGAAAATGAGCAAGTCCAAGGGCAATGTGGTCAACCCCGATGATTTTGTGAATACCGTCGGCGTCGATACCGTGCGCGCTTATATGATGTTCCTCGGGCCATGGGAACAGGGCGGCGAATGGTTCGATACCGGTATGAGCGGGATCAATCGCTGGCTGAACCGCGTCTGGAATCTGGCGTTGGAAGATTATCAGCCGAAAGCTGTCAGCGATACTGCGACGCGTGAATTACTGCGCGTCACCCACCAGACCATTCGCAAGGTCTCAGAAGATATGGAACGACTGCGTCTCAATACTATGATCTCCGCTTTGATGGAACTGACCAACTACCTGATGAAGGTGAAAGAAGCCGGCTCGGTCGCCGCCGCGGATTTCCAGTCGGCGGTCAAGTCGATGATCGTCCTGCTGGCGCCTACCGCGCCCCACCTCACCGAAGAATTATGGGAGAAACTAGGTTACGGTTACAGCATCCACAACACCGCCTGGCCGAAATGGGATGAAACCCTGGCCAGGGAAGACGAAATTACGCTCGTGGTACAGGTCAATGGCAAGCTGCGCGATCGTATCAACGTCCCCGCCAATATCACCGAGGCCACCGCGCGTGAGCTGGCGCAGCATAATGATAAAATAAAACCGTTTATTGAGGGTAAACAACTGATCAACGTCATCTATGTCCCCGGCAGACTGGTGAATATTGTGGTGAAGTAGATGTCACTCTGAACCCTGGATTGCCGCAACTCGATTTCATCTATGGCTCGCAAAGAAAAGAGAGGAATGGTGCGATTCACCGAAGCAATCTCCAGGATACAAATAAAGTTGAACTTATCGCCCTTTAGCTAAAGAGCCTCTCCCCGACCTGATCGGGGAGAGATAAAGAGGGATTTGTTACATAATCTTTCTCTCCTCTCCCTGGATGGGAGAGGAATTAAGGTGAGGGTGAACGGCAAGCAACTTGCCGTCAGGGAGGTTAAAACATGAAAATAACCTTTATCGGTGGGGGTAATATGGGGGAAGCCATGCTGGCGGCTGTGTTGCACAATCACCTCGCTATTCCCAACGATGTCACTGTCAGCGAGCCTGCCGAACTCCGCCGCCTCTATCTCAAAGAAAAGTACAAAATTAATATCTCTGCTGATAACATTCCTGCACTGCAAAATGCGGAAATCATTGTCCTGGCGGTCAAACCGCAGATTCTACCCGCCGTCATGTCCGAACTGAGACATAGACTCCAACCGGCACAACTGCTGATCTCCATCATCGCCGGCGCCACCATCCCCACTTTGAAAAAAGGACTTGATCACGCCGCTATTATCCGCAGTATGCCCAATACTCCTGCCCAGGTGGGCGAAGGCATGACGGTCTGGACTTCCACGCCAGAGGTCTCGGTTCAACAAAAAAGGACCGCCGGGGAGATTCTGGGCGCCATGGGTAAACAGATTTATGTCAAGGAAGAAAACTATATCGATGCCGCCACGGCTGTCAGCGGCAGTGGTCCGGCTTACCTGTTCTACTTCACCGAAGCTCTGATCGAAGCTGCGGTGAGTTTAGGGTTCAAACCGGAAGATGCCACTGTGCTGGCTAAGCAGACTGTTAAAGGCGCCGCGGATTTGTTGATGCAATCCGGTCAACCCGCTCAGGACCTACGCCGCGCCGTCACCTCTCCCGGTGGCACCACCGCCGCCGCCATCAAAACTTTGGAAGACGGCCAATTCAAAGAATTGATCGATAAAGCCGTCAAGTCCGCCTACGAACGGGCGAAAGAACTGGGGAAATAAACTCTCTTTCTCTAATTCTCATTGCGAAGACCGAAAATACGAAGTAATCTCAGGATGGCGGAGACTTCCCCCTCTTCTCCCATCCCATACCCTTTACACGTGATCCAGTTTTCGTACTTTAATAGTGCCCCACCCTTTTTAGGTCGTTTCGATTCTTGGTTATTTGTTCCTTGAAACTTGTTTTTCCCGTAGGGGCGGGTGTCAGTAGCTTGATACTGTTAACCCGCCCGTCCCTTCAGCCTCTTGCTGCTGTTAATTCAATCCTCTGTCTTTACAAGCGCAGAGTCGCAATCTCATGGCATGGAGTCACCTTCCGGTGCTTCCAAACTATCCCCAATTATTTAGCATTTATTTAGTATTTCCGGTGGTTGTTTGTTCTTTGTGTAACTGCTGAAGCGCACAATACAACATAGTTCCTCATGGAGGCTATAATATGACAGACCGTCCGAAAATCCTGGCCGTGGACGACGAGCCGAATATCCTGAAGTTGATCAGTCTCAACCTCTCGCTCGATGGATTTGAAGTCTACACCGCCGGCGACGGCCCGTCCGCCATTGCCCTTTTTGATGAAATCAAGCCTGACTTAATGCTGGTAGATATCATGATGCCCGGTATGGACGGCTTCGAAGTCGTTGATATTATCCGCGGGCACAGCCGTATCCCCATCATCATGTTGACCGCCAGAGACGATATGCCCTCCATTCAACGCGCTCTCGCCAACGGCGCGGATGATTATATCACCAAACCGTTCAACCTCAGGCTTTTATCCGTCAGGGTAAAAAGCAAAATCAAAAGAATAGAAATGATTCAGCCTGGCGCCAAATAGTCGCAATAAATCATTTACATCTATGCGCTTCTCAACCTGAGATTACCCGTCGCGTATTGCTTCGTTTGTTTTATATCATTCTTGACAATAAATACACATTGTGTTATTAATATTACGCACTTGATAACCATTTTTCGGTGTGCTTTTTTACAACTGCGCAGTCGCACAGCATGGAGCGAAGCTAATGAAAAGCACCGGTCTTCGTGGTTCAAATCCTTCGAATCTAGCCTCGCTTGCGCCGAAAAATCTCCCTCTTATCCTTAACACTATCTCTGAAGGACTCATCGTCATCAATCCGCAGCGCCAGATCGTCCTTATCAACCGTGCCGCCCGTGAAATTCTTGATTTGAAACGCGCCAGGGTCGTCGGTAAAGACTACGTCACGATGATCGGGAACATTTACCATCCGGACGGCGCTAAATTCGCTACCCGTGAAAGACCTTTCGTCCGTATGCTTACCGGCGGTTCTCCTCTCGTCGATGAGATCATCCGCTATCAGACAAGCGCCGGAAAGAGTATCTGGATCAAACTCAAAGCCAATCACATCAAACTGGCTGACTCCGGTTTTACCGGAGTTGTCGCCACTTTTTCTGATATCACTACCCAAATCAATACCGAGGAAAGAAACCGCCACCTGACTACGGTCCTTAAGGCTATCCGCAACGTCAACCAACTCATCACCCAGGAAAAGAACCCCGCTATTCTGATCAAACAGGCCTGCCGTTTACTGATCGAAAACCGTGGTTTTGAAAACGCCTGGATATTACTGGTCAAAGACGATGGCAAATTCCAGTCCATGGCCAGCAGCGGCCGTTCCTCAAATTCCCGGGCATTCATCGCCAACTTGAAAAAAGGGATCAACCCCGCCTGTATCAATAACCTCAGAAAATCAAAACAACCCTTTATCGCGTTGGAAAGCGCTTCCCTGCAGTGCCGCGGTTGTAATCTCGGGGTTAACCACCATGGTAATGGCGCTTTTTGTGCCCGTCTTGAATTTGAAGGCCAAATCTACGGTTACCTCATCGCGCTGGTGCCGCCGGAATATGTCCATGATCCTGAGGAAATATCTCTTTTCCAGGAAGTCGGCGGAGACTTGAGTTTTGCCCTGGCGGCATTGGAAAAAGACAAAGAAAGACAGAAACTAAACGAGATCGCCATCGAACGTGAAAGGCGTTATCACTTTCTGTTGGACGGCATGTTGGAAGGCTGCCAGATTATCGGCTTTGATTGGCAATATCTCTACCTCAATGATATGGCGGCAAATCACAGCCACTCTACCAGGAAACAACTATTAGGCCGCACCATGATGGATGTGTATCCCGGCATCGAAAAGACCAAAATGTTTGCCGCCCTGCGGGATGCCATGGAAAACCGCAAACCTCATCAGATGGAAAATGAGTTTGTCTTTCCAGATGGTTCCCGGGGTTGGTACGATCTCAATATCGAACCGGTAGACGAAGGGATTTTCATCCTTTCCCAGGAAGTTACTACCCAGAAGAAACTGGAGCTCGAAAGAGAAAGCCTCGCCAGATTCCCCAGCGAAAACCCCAACCCCGTGATGCGTATCGACCGCGGCGGGCGCATCGTTTATGCCAACGCGGCGGCTAAACCCTTGCTGCAATTCTGGGGCGTCAAACGTCAGGATTATCTGCCTCCAAAGTGGCTAAAGCTCGTTCGGGAAATTAACCGCAGCCAAAAATCAAAAAACCTTGAAATCACGCATCGTGACCGCATCTTTTCACTCACTTTCCAGCCGGTGCCGCAAGCCGATTATCTCAATATCTACGGGCGTGATATCACCCGCCAAAGAAAAGCTGAGGAAATCCTGCAACAACAACGCGATCAGTTGCTCAAGTTCGCCTCCCAGGTGCCCGGCATGCTCTATCAGTTCGTCCGTAGAACTGATGGTACTTATTTCGTGCCTTATACCAACGATAAAATTTCAGATGTTTTCGGCTGCCTGCCTGAAGACGTAAAAGACAGTTTTGAGCCTATCGCCAGAGTGATTCTGCCGGAAGATCTCCCCAGAGTCCTTGAAACCATCGAATACTCGGCCGCCCACTTAACCCCCTGGACTTGCGAATACCGGGTAAATCTGCCGGGTCATGAAACCATCACCTTGTGGGGGCAATCCGTACCGGAAGCCTTACCGGATGGCTCGATCGCCTGGTTTGGATTCAATACCGATATCACCGAGCGGATACGCACTGAAAAAGCCGCCCGGGAAAATGCAGATAAATTTCAAGCGATCTTTGAAAACAGCAACGAAGCCATCCTGCTCACTAATCCCAACGGCCAGATACTCGGCGCCAATACCGCGGCTTGCCGCATGTTCAACCGGAGCGAGCCGGAAATCATCAAGATCGGTCGCCGGGGATTAATGGATCCCTCAGACCCTCGCATGGAAATCGCCCTGGAAGAAAGACGGCGCACCGGTGAATTCCGGGGTGAGTTGCTCTTCTTGCGCCGGGACGGAACTAAATTCCCCGGCGAAATCACTTCTAAAATTTATACGGATATGCAAG
>JAQTOJ010000006.1 GCA_028713395.1 Dehalococcoidales bacterium
TAGCGGCAATTTCTATAAACCGGGTAAATCTATCTTAGATAACGGGTAAAGATGACGGATAACGGTAACGCGCGGAAAACACTGGGTGAACTGTTAGTTGAAGAAAAACTGATCACACCCCAGCAACTCGATGAGGCGGTGAGACTGCAGCAGAAACAGGGCGGCCGGCTGAGCGAAATTCTGACAGGCAAGAACCTGGTAAAGCCCGCCGATATGGCAGCGATCCTCAGCGTGAAGCTCAATGTGCCGCTGATCGACCTGCAAAGACACAAGATTCAGCCGGAAGCGTTGCGTTTGATCCCGGAGGACATTGCCCGGAAACACGTCCTCATTCCTCTGGACGTGGTGGGCAGTTCGCTGGTGGTCGTCATGGCGGACCCGCAGGATATTCAGACCATCGAAGACATTAAAGCCCAGGTCAAAATGAACATCGAGATCACGCTGGGCGTTTCCACCGATATTCTGAAAGCGATCGATTTGAATTACCGTTCCGTGACCGAAATTGAGAAACAGGTCAAGGAATTTGCGCCGCAAACAGAAGAGATTGAGGCGGCGACGCCGGAAATAACCGCGCGGACACCGATTACGCAAACGCTCAATTTGCTGCTGACACAGGCAGTGCGCGACCGCGCTTCCGATATCCATATCGAACCCCAGGAAGACAGACTGAGGGTACGTTTCCGCATCGATGGTATTTTGCACGATATGGTCTCTTTGCCGCGCGCCGCCCACACGCCGCTGGTATCCAGAATCAAGGTGCTGGCAGAGATGAACATCGCGGAGCAGCGGCGCCCCCAGGACGGTCAGTTTTCCGTGAATGTGGCCGGTAAGGATATCGATATCCGCGTGGCCAGCATTTCCACCATCTACGGCGAAAAAGTGACGATGCGTATTCTGGATAAGTCACTGAACCTGTTTACGCTGCCGCAACTGGGGCTTTCGGCGGATTCATTGCACAAAATGGAAATGATGATGAAAAGCCCTTACGGCTTGATCCTGGTGGGCGGACCTACCGGTTCCGGTAAAACCACCACGCTTTACGCTTTGATCAACAGTATGAACCGCGCGGAAAACAATATTATGACCGTGGAAGACCCGGTGGAGTATCACTTCAAAGACATCAACCAGACCCAGGTCAACTTCAAAGCCGGTATCACCTTTGCCAACGGGTTGCGCTCCATCATGCGGCACGATCCGGATGTGATTTTCGTGGGGGAAATCCGTGACAGCGAGACCTCGAATATCGCCATCCAGTCCGCTTTAACCGGACACCTGGTGCTGTCTTCGGTGCATGCGAATGATGCCGTGGGGGTGCTCTTCCGCATGATCGATCTGGGCGTGGAAAAATATCTTTTGGCATCCACGCTGGTGGGCATTTGCACGCAGCGGATGATACGGCGTTTGTGTCCGCATTGTCTCAGCCCCTATCAACCATCAAAGGAAGAGCTGGCGCTTTATGATGAGGAGATAAAAGACCGACCCAGGCAATTTTATACCGGCGGCGCCGGTTGTCATTTGTGCAATAACATCGGCTACCAGGGCAGAATAGGCATTTTTGAAACGATGATCATGAGCGATGAAATCAGGCGGATGCTGCTGGATAACCGCAGCGCGCTGGATATCAAGGCACAGGCTTTGAAGGAAGGACTGATCACCATGCGGCATGACGGCATGTTGAAGGTGAAACAAGGTATCAGCACCATCAGCGAAATCCAGCGCAGCATTTTTGCCATCGGGTAGCGTCATACACCGGAAAAATTGGAGGATACATGACCTACCGGTACCAGGGCTATACGGCGGAAAGAAAATTGATCACCGGCACGATAGAAGCGGTGAACGAAACACTGGCCGCCGAATCTCTCTACCACGCGGGTATCAAGTATATTATCAGCCTGAAACCTGCAAGAGCAAAACCCGATATTTACACGGCGATTCCCAGCCTTTTCGGCGTAAAACCGCAGGACATCATTGATTTTTCCCGGCAACTGGCGTCTTTTGTAGCATCAGGCGTGGCGATTCACGCCGCCCTGCAACTGGTGACGGAACAGACCACCAAACCGGCGCTGAAAAGGGTATTAACCGGCATTGAGAAAGAAATCCAAGCCGGCAGTTCCTTCTCCCAGGCGGTGCACCATTATCCCGACCAGTTTCCTTATGCCTATTATCAGATCATTAAAGCCAGCGAGCAGGCGGGTGAACTGGAAACCGGTTTGCGGCAAATTGCCGATAGCATGGAAAAACAACTGAAAACCCGCGCCAGCATCCGGCGGGCGCTCACCTATCCCCTGTTAGTCACCGTCATGGCGATAGGCATTTTCTTTTTGATGATCACGGTCGTTTTACCGCCGATACTGGAATTGTTTAGATCGTTGAATGCGGATCTGCCGCTGCCGACCAGAATGGTCATGGGGTTGACATCCTTCTTCGGGGTTGCCAAATGGTATTTGCTGGGTGGCATCGTGCTGGTCGTGACGGCATTCTGGGGGTTTGCACGTTTGCCTTCGGGCAGGCTTTGGTTCGACAAGATGGCGCTGCGCATGCCGTTCACCGGCAAGATCGTGATACAGCGGACGATGGCGAATTTTTGCCGCACGACTTACATGATGCTCAAAGCCGGTATGCAGTTGCCGGCCATTATGGATGTGGTGACGCAAACCACCACGACGAATCGGGTGGTCATCAAAGCCCTGGAAGAATTGCGCGCCAAGCTGGTGGAAGGCCAGGGGTTTTCCCGTCCCATGTCCGAAAACAGCATTTTTCCGCCGACGATGGTAAAAATGATCTCCATGGGGGAACAGACCGGCACACTTGAAGAATCGATCAATACGCTCGCCAATTTTTATGAGGAAAGAGCCAACCAAAGCGTCCAGTCTCTGGTGGCGATGATCGAACCGACGATCACGATCGTCATGGGGTTGGGCGTGGCGTTCATTCTGGTATCCATATTACTGCCCATGTATAAAGTGCTCTCTTCGCTGAGATGAATATGAAAGGTACTTTATTCCGCACATTAATGAAATCAAGCGGCGGTGAACGCGGTATCAGCCTGGTGGAAACGCTGGTAGCGGTGGCGATATTAGCGATTGCCTTAACCACCTTTATCACGGTATTGTCCGCCGGCGCGCGGGGGACCAGTGAACTCGGCACGGAAACCGTTGCCCAGCAACTGGCGCAAAGCCAACTAGAGCGCACCAAAGCCGCCGCTTACGATATTTCCGGTAGTTCGTACACACTGGTACCCGCGCCTGCCGGTTACAGCATCGCCCTGAGCGTGAATTCCGCTCTATATACCAATGCCAACATCCAAAAGATAACCGTGGTGGTGAGCCGAGCCGCCCAAACGGTTTTAACCGTGGAAGATTACAAGGTGAACCGATGAGAAAGCAGCGGGGTTTCACCCTGGTGGAGTTGCTGGTAGCGACGGCGATCACCGGTATGTTGATGAGCATCCTGTCGCCGATCAGCTACGAGATAAACAATGTCACGCAATACAGCCATGACAGGACAGAAGCCCTGCATGAACTGCAAAATGCCGCTTACTGGTTCAATTACGACGGTCAAATGGCGGTCAGCGCCGCGGGCAACGCTTCCATGACGTTTACTTTACCTTCCGCCCAGGTGGTGACTTATGCGGTGAGCAATGCCAAACTAACACGCACTTCCGGGACAACCGTGACGACAATCGCACAAAATATCTCGGCGCTCACCTTTACGACGAGCGGACGTCTGGTGACGATGAATATCACCGCCACACCGATAGGCAGACAGAATGTGGCGGAACAGGGGACTTATGCGGTCAATTTACGCGTTGTGCCTTAAGATTCGCCGCAATCAGCAAGGACAAGCGTTGCCTTTAGCGATGGCAGCGTTGATCCTGGGCGGGCTGGTGATCGCGCCGATTTTGACGCAGACGAGTGGCGCGTTGACCGGTTCGCGTGTCTACCAAACGATCATCAAAGACACCTATACCGCCGATGCCGGCGTGGAACATGCCATATGGCGTTTGACCAACGACGGACTGGCGGCAGCGCTGCCTTTGGCAGGTAACAGCACTACCTATACACTACCGAATCAGGTGAACGGCTTGGCGCCAACGATCACCGTGACGAATACAAAAGCAGGCGGGGGTGGCACTACGGGCACGATTACCCAGGCAATCATCGATTCATTGGAGTTCGATCCCGGGCAGGGAGATACCCCGATGCTACTAAATGTATCAGGCAGCATTTATGCCGTGGTCTACTCCGGTCCCGGTAACAACGGGTGGTTGAAGACTTTCACGATCGCGACTAATGGAGATATAGCCACTACCGTGATAGATACTTACGAATTCGAGAGTAACAACGGAGTCAGTACTGAAATAATCCATATTTCGGGCACGGTATATGCGATTGCATACATGGGACCCGGCAGCGATGGGTGGTTAGCCACAATCAATATTGCGGCCAACGGGATTATCACGCATTCATTAGTCAGTTCTTTTGAGTTCGATACCGGTAACGGACGGGAACCGCATATTATCAACATATCCGGCACGGTTTATGCTATCACGTATCGGGGGGTAACTAATCACGGGTTTTTGAGAACCGTCAATATTGCGGCTAACGGCGCCATCACGCAATCCGTGATAAGCTCGTATGAATTCGATACAGCGGCGTGTTATAAACCGGATATTATCAGAATTTCCGGGAATGTCTATGGTATTGCTTATACAGGAAACGCGGATGACGGGTATTTGAAAACGGTTACTGTGGATGCGAATGGTTTGATCACGCAATCAACAATCGATACCTGGGATTTTGACGTGAATAGCGGATTCGATTGCGCAATCACGCCAATTTCGGGGAGCGTCTACTTGATCACCTATCGCAGCGCTTCAAATGTCGGTAAATTTTTCACGCTATCGATAGTTGCCTCCGGCACAATTACTAAAAGCCCCATAAATGCTTTTTATTTTGATAATAACCGCGGTTACGAACCAAGCGTATTACCACTTGGGGGTGACGTTTACGCTATTGCCTATCGAGACGCTTCTTCGCACGGTTACTTAAAGACATTTCAGATCCAAGCCAACGGGCAAATCAATTCCACCGCCATTAGTACACTTACTTTCGATAGCACACGCGGTTACGAACCGTGCATAATTAGTGTCAGTTCCGGGGTTTTCGCAATCGCTTACCGCGGCCCGAACGATAACGGCTGGGTGAAAACGGTGGGCATAACGCAAAGCGGTGGTGGTAGCGGCGCCGCCATGTTTAGTGTACAATCTAACGCAACTAATATCAGCATCACGGCGGCGGTGAATGTTAACGGCGCAACCGCCACCGTTTCGTCCTGGGTAGTGCAAAAGAGATAAAACAGGAGGATTTTAAAATGGCAATGGATTCAACCACCTTAACTAATGTCCTATTGGGCTGTCTGACCGTGATCGGTCTGGTCATTGTTTTGATCCTTTATCAAATGCAAAAGAAGAAATAGTATTTACGGAAAACCCTGATTCCGTCAAAGCACGCAGTAAACAAGTATTGCGAGCGAGGTGATTCGTTTGTCCAGAACCAAATATTTGAGTTACGCCCTGGTGGCGGCGCTGCTTATCGGCATCGTCTATATCGGTATGGGGTATTTCAAGGCCGTGAAAACCCAGAACGATCTGAAGAGCCAAAACGAGACGGCTTTACACCTGCTGGGACTGGTGCCCAAGCCGGCCGCCGATCTCGAACAAAGGTTAGCCGCAGCGCAGCATGATAATGCCGCCGCGAAGGCGAGCATTTTACCCGCGAAGTCCGATACCA
Source organism: Dehalococcoidales bacterium (assembly GCA_028713395.1). Classification (GTDB taxonomy): domain Bacteria; phylum Chloroflexota; class Dehalococcoidia; order Dehalococcoidales; family Fen-1064; genus JAQTOJ01. The sequence goes on from JAQTOJ010000006.1 coordinate 5,793, forward strand.
CCCGCATTATCACCGACATCCTGAGCGCAGGAGACTCGGCGGGCGTGAAGGTCTTGCCATTGACCACCGACCAGTGGCGGACCACCGGTGTAAACGGGCAAAATTACCGGGTGCTGGATATCAATATCACCGTTGAGGGGGAGCTTGCCCAGGTGAAAAACTTTATCGAACTGCTCTACGGCAGCAGCTTCAACACAGTGGCAATCGGGGGGTTTAATTTTAGCCGGATGGCCCCGCCTTCCACCGCCATACAGGGCGAAGTGCAAGTAACCGTTTTCACATTGCCGGAAGTGGCGGGGGTGAGTCCATAATGGCAGTCACACTAGATATCAGCTCGAAATATGTGCGCATTGTATCCACCCGCGGCAATCAGGTGGAAAAATGGATCACGCAATCTCTGCCTGACGGTTCGGTGATCGATGGGCTGATCCTGCTGCCGGAAGAGGTGGCGAAAACAATTAAGGCCGCCTTGAAATCCGCCGGTATCGCCGCAGAAACGGTCAATATCACAATCACCGGCATGGCATTTACTTACCGCGTGGTCAATCTGCCCCATCTCAAACCGGCGCTGATGTCCGAAGCCATCTTGCGGGCGGCGCAAAAAGAAATGCCCATGCCGCTCGAGGAAATCTACCTTGCCTGGCAAATGACGGCGGAAACCAAGGACGAGGTGACGGTGTTTCTGGCAGGCGCGCGGCGCAACCTGATCGATGCCCTGGTAAACACTTTGAAGTTAGCGGGTCTCAGACCGGCGGCGATCGATTTGAAGGCGCTGGCAATGGCACGCGCCGCCAACCGGGCGCACGCGCTGGTGGTGAATTTTTCACCGGAATGCTTCGATATCGTGCTGGTGGCAGAGGGTGTGCCGGTCATTCTGCATACGGTCACACCGCGCATGGAGAACGCCGAACTGGAAGATAATATCCGGCGGCTCAGCGACGAGCTGGCACGCACGGTGGATTTTTATAACATCACCCACGCCGCCCACCCGTTTACCACCGAAACGCCGCTGCTGATCTCCGGCGAACTGGCGGAGAAACCGGAAGCGCTACCGCAGCTTCAGGCCGCAACGGAATACAAGGTGGAGAAACTACCATCCGCGCTACCCGGACCCGCCACCTTCCCGGCTTCCGTTTATGCCGGCAACATAGGGCTGGCGCTCAAAGGGAAACGACCGGACAAAGGGGCCACCGGGTTTCGTGATATCGAAATAGATTTCCGCGCCAGCAAGCAACGCATCGATAAACCCCCGACGGCGACAAAAGAAAAGATATTGCCCGGCATTTTGATTGGCGGGCTGGTCTTGCTGGCTTTAGTTTTGACGCTGCGGAATGCCGCCGCCAGCGAGCAGAAACGCTTGCAGCAGAGGAACGATATTCTACAGACTGCCCTGGCGCAAGCCCGCGCCGCCGCCGATGCCGCTTTGAGCAAAGAAGCGGAGATCAAGCAAATTCAGGCGGACACCGCCAATTTGCAGAACCAGCAGGTATTGATATTGGGGAAAGATGCCAATCATGCCGCGATGCTGGGTCAGTTGGTGGACGCTTTGCCGCCGGAGGTCAGTTATACGACGATTGTGTTCACGCTGGAGGAAATTACGATCCGCGGTGAAGCCGGGAAACGCCAAGGGGTCATTGATTACGCCAATGCCTTACAGCAGAATCCGGCTTTCACAGAAGTACGCATCAAAAGTATTGAACCAACCGAAACAGGCTTGAGTTACGAGATAGTAGTGGGACATTGATTCGCCGGTAGCAGCAATGAACGACTGGTAATAACAAAAGAGTAATACAGAGAGGGGGTGAAAATCCCCTCTCTTATTTTGTGAAAATGTCTTTACGACGATGTTCTTGTGCGATATAATGTGTAACAATTATCGTGCTATACTTATTGGACATATTATGCCACTAACTAAAATAATAAATATTTACTGCTTAGTCGTTTTACTAACGCCTTTAATATTGATATACGTGGGAAAAAGAGAACCTCTGGGTAATTTTGTGAAATAAATGTATTGAAGGAACAATTAATTGAAGGAAAACAAATCAGATAAATATTCTGTAGGGTTAAAAGTTGTATTCGGACTTCTGTTTACATTAGCTTTTTTACTAGGATTTTTTATCTTCTATTATTGGATAAAGCCTAAGTATGAAATTATACAAAAATATGAGTGGTGGTATTACGGTTTGATGATAGGGGGATGGTTGTTATCAATAGTACTGACTATATTTGGTGATAATTTAAATAAGAAGAATAAAGAAAATGAAAAACGTGATAATGGGTTTAACGTTTATGACATTATTCTCTTTTGTTTATCGCCGGTTTTCGCAATACTGTTGCTGGTATACGCTGCTAACAGCGGAAAAGTCGATGATAACATATTACCAAGCTCATTTAAATTTAATGTAATTGAATTAAGTGGTACGTTAGGAGGTCTCGTTCTGGCAGCTGCTTCAATTCAGATGGATAAGATATTACAACGTAAATTATTTATTGTATCCAGGTATCTTATACTAGCTACAATATTGTTTGTCAGTTTCACAGTATTTACATATAACGCTAACATAACCTCATCTAGCTTAGTGAAGGCAAATGCATACACAAATATCAGCCAATGGTTTTCGGTGATCAGTTTTTATATTGGTAGCGCATTTTTGTTTACAGGGCTCATTAAACTTGTTGGTATCCTGTTTAATTTGAACAAATATTTGATTATAAAAGATTAAAACACAATTGTAATAGTTTGGAATCGTTTGGAACGGGAATATTGGCTAAATATAATGAATTTGTTTGGAGCGGGAGACGAGATTCGAACTCGCGACTTTTTGCTTGGGAAGCAAACATTCTACCACTGAATTACTCCCGCCCAATTCGCCTTAATTTTACCCGATTCCAGCCTGGCTGTAAAGAGCGTTAGGAGCGTAGTGCATATATTCTATCATGTAATGGACTTAATAGTAGATTTCCAAGTATTGAAGTCGAGTCTAGTCAAGTTATTTTTGTTTAGATTTTCTTGTTTAGCACTCCAATTCCAGTCAAACGCGGGTTCGATTTTTTCGTTCTTTTCCTCCAAAGATACCTCGAATATTGTGCTATCTTTACCTTTTCCAAGTTGCTTTAGAGACGTTCCAATAACCCAACACTTATTCTTTGTTATAATGTAACGGTCATGGAAAGGAGCTTCTTTCCCCTTTCTACCAATAAAACAGATCTGGAAATTTGATTTGCGTTCGTTTTTAAGTCTTTCAATGTAATTAATGATATCTTCAGCGTTTTCGCCTTGGCTGGTATCTTGACTCGTCAAGAGTTTCACTTCTATATCTTTTGATACATAACTGGTAATCATGCGTAAAGTATCTTCTCCAACATAAGGATCTTGGATTTTTACGTATTCTTCACATTGCGAAAATATACTTTTTACAATCGAGTGGGCCAAGAATGGGGTATCAGACGGAATGATGGTTAAGGCTATATTGAGAGAACCTTTTATCCAATTTTCGATTTCATCAAGTATGTCCTCATGAATTATGAGGTACTCCCCTAAATCCAGCGCAATTCCTAATTGGCAAGCGTCGGATATATCGTTTTTGTTCAGAACTTCATTATTGGGTACGACTTTATATTTTAGTCCTTGTCTAAAATGTGTTCCAGAAGGTAATTCATTAAGTTTTTTAATATACATTATTGGATATAAGTTAGAAATACTACTCGTAACTTTCGTTTTTACGCGCATTAAAGAGTCATTCTTGATTTCAGGATAAACATACTCTTGGAAATACCTAACTATCGGTTGCCTAATTCCTTTTGACAGAATTAGTGTGTCGTTATTTTCTTCAACTAAACCTCTGGAAGCCAACGAACTAATACTTTCTCTCATTTCACTTCTCGTTAGACCGGTAGTATTTTGAATGGTATTAATCGTTATCCAAGAATCATCTATATAAAGTAGTGGTGCCAATATTTGCCATGAGTTGTTCGACAAAGCTTCTATTTTTACGTGGTGCTTGATAATATCACTAAATAACTTGTAGCTATTAAAAGGCCAGCGTCTAAAATCATAGGCTGTATAATAGTGTTTTTTAGTGTCACGTTCACTGAGAAACAATAAACCTTTTTTATAAAGATTATTGCATGCATCGCCAAGTTCACTAAACCTCTCACCATCAACAAATTCTATTTTTTGATAATCTTGCTCGTTATTTGATTTCCCCAATAATGCAATAAACCTGCTCTGGTTTTCAGGATTATTTACCAATTGTTCGTTTATATAGATTTCAGATTCTTCAAGAGTAACTCTATTCGTAATCAACCATTGTCTTATAGAGTTTTTGATTTCTTCAAGTCGTTGGGGGTGTATTAAGTACTCTATCCTATTATTATCTTGGACAATCATTTCAGTTTGTTCTAAATATTCCCAATGTCGTTTGACTTCAGTCTCTGTTTGATTCGTCGTTTTCGTCACGTGAACCAAAATGGTGCTCAATCCAAAAATCCAAGGCATATTGATAAAACAATCTAGAATCGAATAAATGACTTCGTCTTGAAAATTCTCCATTGTTGCCTCGCCAAAAGAATATATCTTTAATATATAGTGCTATTGCTGCCCCATAATATATCTTATATATATATGGAATGCAATTGGTTGTCCGTTCAATGATACAGCTCTGCGTACATTAGCCCGGCATGATAGGCGATCTGCGGCAACAACACGGGCGACATCTTCACAGGTAAAAACGGCTCGAGTTTGACCGCGCCGATAGCTTCCATTTTCTCCGCACCCTTGTCAAGCTGCCGGTTGATTTGCTCCCGCAGATTTTCCAGATAAATCAGTATCTTTTGGGCTTCCTGTTTACCGCAAATCTCACCGTGGCCGGGCACGATCGTTTTCACATCCATATTCATGATGCGCTGCAGCAGCGCGATCCATTCCCCAAAATTGGAAATAGGGGTGACATAGGGCATGCCGTAATTGGCGGTATCGCCGCAGAACAACACCTGTGCTTCCGGCAGGTAAACAAAACATGAAGCCGCAGAATGCCCGCCGACGTGAAATATTTCAATGCGGCAATTCCCCGGAGTCAAGGTGAGCGCTTCGGAGAAAGTGATTTGCGGCCGGCGCAATTTGACACAATCGATATAATTCTTGTATTGCGTGTAGACCGCCGGGAAGAAGTTGTTAACCTCCTGCGGCAAGACTGACTGGAGCCGGTTGATCTCCGGCACGACGTTACGGTGGGCGATAAGGCACTGCCCGAATTCCCCTCCGCCGATCACATGGTCGAAGTGCTCGTGGGTGAAAATAGTGTAAACAATCTCCTTACCCCGGAGCTTTTGCTTGAGGTCAGCGATGTCCTGCGGCAAGGCGGGAGTATCAATGAGGATAATCCCCTCTTCGGTCTTGATCCAGCCGATGTTGCAGGTATAAGATGTTTCGGCGTAAATGCGGTCGGTGATTTTGATCATGCTCGCCGCGCCTCAGCTTCTTTGAGGCTGTAAAGGCACCCGCAGTAATGCTGGTGATACAACCCCAGTTCGCGGGCGATCTGGTTGGAGCGTTTGAAGCCGTCTTTCTTCTTGAAATCCCGCTCCAGAAACTTATCTCCGGCAATTTCCGCGCCGATTTTATTTATCAGCGCGGCGGATTTGTGCGGGCTAACGGTCAGGGTAGTGGTAAAAGCCTCGAAGTCATGATTATGTAAATAATTGGCGGCGGACTGTAAACGGAGACGGAAACAGACGGCGCAGCGCGCCCCACCTTCCGGTTCTCGACTCAAAGACTGAGTCTCACTGAACCATGAATCCGGCGCATATTCCGGCACGACCAGCGGGATTTTGAGCCACGAGGAGACCGTTTTCGCTACTTCCAGACGCCGCGCGTATTCATCGGCGGGATGGATATTGGGATTAGAGAAAAAACCGGTCACGTTGTGACCCTCGGCGAGCAGCCTCTCCCCGACGCTGGCGGCGCAGATGCCGCAACAGATATGCAGCAGCACTTTCATCAGCTTCTCAGTGTGTGTAAATAGGCGATGACATCATGGAAATCACGGAAGGGTTTGTAGGGCAGCCCGGCTTTTTGACATCTTTCCGCCAGGCTTTTACAGGCAAAAACGGTGCGGCATTTTTTAGCGGGTGAAAGGTCCGACATACCGTCCCCGATGTAGATGATCTCATAACCTTCGCGCAGGTAGCGGTCAGTAAAGCTGTCTTTGAAGCCGCTCTGGAGTAAGTTGCCTTCCGCGCCGAAGTAATCGATCTTCATGCTCTCGCCGTGGAAGGTGACCTGACCCGCGTGGTATTCGACATCAGAAAGTCCAAGGTGGTCCAGAGTATATTTAATATAAAAATCGAACCCGTTACTAACGATGACAAACTTGATATGCCGGTCTTGACAGAGCTGCAGCAGTTCCCGGAAACCGGGACGTAACTTGTCTTTACCTTTGATGAACGCCATCTGCTGTGCATAACCGGCTTTGACCAACCCGAAGGCTTTGGCGTTGAATTCCGCCACGGTGAGTTTGCCCGCATTGTAGAGGTCATCATAAACGTGCCAATCGCCCTGGGCAAACTCCTCCAGTATCATGAAACTAATATCTTCTTCGAGCACCGTGCCATCAAAATCACATTGAATAAGTATTTTTTTCATATGGATTTATTATAGCATGGCACCTGATGTCACGAGGGCATGTGCCTCATACAGATTTCGGATAGCGGCTTTTAAGGGGCGAGTTTGAAACCCGCCCTTACGAGATCCGCCCCTACAGGATAATCAATATCGGTAAGAAAAAGCACCCCCGTGAACATGGTCTGCATGACGATAAAAGCATCCAGTTCCACTCGCGGGTAATGATCAATTAATTCCCGCCAGCAAGACGGCACTATTTCTCCGAACTGACTCAAGTACATTCCGGTACTAATTAATTCACCAAATAACGGTTCTTTTTATAAGTTAATTTTAGCTGATATTACATGGGGAGCACTTCATAAACAGCGACCTTCATGCCTTTGGCGACATCCGGGTGGCTTTTGGCGATCTTCACGGCTGCGTCCATATCGTCCGCCATAACGACGCTCCAACCGGCGACAGGCGTTTCGCCAATGGCTTTGATACCATCTTTAGTAACCAGTTTCCCCGGTTTGGTGGGCGCACCCATATCTACCAGGGATTTCCCCAGCTTACCGAACCAATCGGTCCACACTTGCATAGACTTTTTCTGTTCAGCGGGCGTAGCGGCCATCATACCACCGTAATACACGAATAGGAATTTCATTTGCTCCTCCCCATTTTCAAGACAATCAATGTCCTGTTAATGCAAATATCATAGAGTAACAGACATTGCAAAGATACAAAATCAAGCGGGGAATAGTTACAATGTTGTGTCAGTCTGGAGATGACTTTAAGTGGTTTGGGTTTTGATGACAGCCATTTCTGAGGGAGTGGCAAAATTGATGGCGGCGTAAGGATGGGCGGGGTGGATGTGGCAAAACTGCGCGCACATGGGTTTGCCGCCGCATAGGTCGCAGACCAGCGGTTGTTGCGTCCGCTCATCGATAAAGATCGCGTGGAAAGGGCAGCCTTTGAGACATTCCAGGCAACCGTTGCACTTATGAGGAGCAATCATCACTCTGCCCAAGGTTTCATCTTTGGTGATGGCACCAGACGGGCAGGCGGCGACACAGGCCGGTTTGAGGCACTGGCGGCACACGATAGGTTCGGACACGCCGATAAAGTTGTTTTCCAGAATACGAATGCGGGAGCGACGCGGGTTCACTTCACCGTTGAAATGAAACTGCGAACAAACGATCTCACATTGATGGCAACTGATGCACATCGTTTTATCGGTCAATAATTTCTTGATTTCGGGTTTTTTCATATCAAGTCGCTTAACCCTAATTTATGTAAAGTAGATGGGGTGGGTACACCCGCTTTATCCCAACCGCGCAGCGTGTAATATTCCTGCCGCATTTCCAGCAACATTTCCCGCGTTAAGGCTTTGCCCCGGTTCATGCCGGTTTCGTCTGGCTGGAAGGAACGCGGCGCCAGAGTGTCATCGACCTCGGTGGCGCCCTCACGCAGATTGAACACTTTCAATAAGGTAGCCACCCTGTCACACAGGTCCTGCATATCGGTCGTGGTCAAGTCCCAGCCGGTGACGGCAGTTAAAGTCTGCGCGGCTTCCGGAATCTGGGCGCCGCGGAAAAGCACCGGAAAATCACAGGTCAGGGCGCAATGCCAGGGCACCCGTTGATCGTAAAGCCGTTTCACCAGAGCGGCGCGTCCCTTACCGGAGTTGGGCTCCAGCATCTGTTCTTCAATGGTCGGCCAGGCGCGACGGTGGCAGGCGCCCCGTTCGGAGACCGCATAAGCCAACCCGAAGCCGGGCGATGCCGGTCCGGGACGGTAGGCGGGATATTCCAGTCCTTTGACATGCATGGCGAATTCTTCCGAGCCTTTACCGACTTCCCGAGCGGCTTGTTTGACACCTTTCGCCAGCAAATCCCCGATGCCCCGGCGATAAGCTATTTTGGTGATGAGCGCCGCGATAACAGGGACATTACCGAACTTCAAATCCATGCCGTCGACATCGGAGTCGGAAAGAATTCCCCGCTCGCAGCATTCGATCGCCCAGCCGATGACGTTGCCGACGCCAATGGTATCCATGCCCAGCGAATCGCACAGCATATTGAGATAAATGACCTCGTCCATATTGGCGATGCCGAGGTTGGAACCGAGCAAGGCGTTGGTTTCGTATTCCGGTCCCCCCATTTCATCGCCGGCATGCTCACCGGCCTCGATGCGCGTGACTTTGGTGCAGCCAATGGTGCAGCCGAAACAGGAGGTATCGCGGACCACTTTTTTACGGAAAGCGACGGAATCTATCTGAGAAGCGCCGGTGAACTGCCCGTATTTGTAGTTTAAGGTGGGCAAGATACCAAACAGATTGGTGGAATCCAGCGTCAGCGGCGAACCGTATTTCATGCGCGCCACCGCCGGTTTCATGGTATCGGTGCGATCAATGGTTTCCCGCAGCATGGCCATGACTTTTTTGGGGTCAGCGATGCGGATGCTCCGACTGCCTCTGACCACAATGGCCTTGAGGTTTTTCGAGCCCATAACCGCGCCCGCGCCGCCGCGGCCGCACTGGTGATAATATTCGTTCTGGATCAACGCCAAATTGGAAAGTTTTTCTCCCGCCGGACCAATCACGGAAACCCGCGCAGTGGGGTCGCCGACGTCTTTTTTCAACTGTGTTTCGGCATCCCAGGCGTTCTTTCCCCAGAGATGCGCGGCATCATGGAATTCGATACGGTCATCTTTGATCCAAAGGGAGACCGGGGCAGAGGACTTGCCCTCAATGATCATAAAATCATAGCCAGCGAATTTCATTTCCGGGGCGAAACAACCGCCGGAGTAGCTATCTAAAAACAAGCCTGTTTCCGGTGATTTGGTCACGACCACGTAGCGGTTGGCACCCAGTACCGGCGTGCCGGTCACCGGACCGGTGGCATAAATGATCTTGTTTTCGGGACTCAGCGGGTCAGTAAACGGTTTCAATTCATCGAACAAGAGCTTCGCGCCGTAGCCGCGGCCGCCGATGAATTGACGCGCCAGCTTCAGATCGATATCTTCTACCGCGGTCTGACGCCTGGTCAGATCGATTCTGAGCAGCTTGCCGGTATAACCGCCAATCATGCGCGCTTCCTTATATCCAGACTATTTGTTGAATAATACCTGGACGATATCACCGTCCTGCACTTCGTAATCACGTCCCTGAACATGGAGTTTGCCGGCCTTGGTCAATGCCGCTTCACTGCCCAGTTCGATCAAATCTTCATAGCGCATGACTTCCATGCGGATAAAGCCTTTTTCCAGGTCGGTATGGATTTTACCCGCCGCCGTGGGGGCTTTATCGCCCTGCTGACAAGTCCAGGCGCGTACTTCATCCTCGCCCACGGTAAAGAAGCTGATCAAGCCCAGCCGTTTGTAAGCGGCGTGCATCAACCGTTCCATGGAAGATTCCTGCAAGCCCAGATCCTTGAGGAATTCCGCCCGTTCTTCCGGCGCCAACTGGCTGATATCGGCCTCGTCTTTACCGCAGATGGTAATCACCTCGGCACCTTCATCCACGGCGATTTTCTTCAAGACGCTGACATGCTTATTCGCGGCATCCGCCATCGTCTTGATGTTGGCAATGTAGACTACCGGTTTTAAAGAAACCAGATTGCATTCTTTCACGCTGGCAATTTCCTGCGCGGTCAACTTTTGTTTACGCGCCGGAATACCTTCTTGTATAGCGGCAAAAACCTTTTCCGCGTGGCCGTGCTCGCGGATGGCGTCTTTATCGCCGGATTTGGCTTTCTTTTCCGTGCGTTCGATCTTGTTTTTCAGGGTGATGCTATCGGCGGCCATTAATTCCAGGTCGACCGTTTCCACATCCCGCTGGGGATTGATGGTATCGTATTCAAAGGGCACATTGGCATCTTCAAAACATCTGACTACGTGCAGCAAGGCTTCTACATTCTTAATATTCCCCAACAGCTTGGAACTGCGGTTACTGCCATCCTGGGAGACTTTTAAGCCGGGAATATCCACGACTTCCAGCGTGGCATAGATGGTTTTCCGCGGGTGGTACATATTGACCATTTTATTGATGCGCTGATCCGGCAAATTAACAATCGCCCGGTTCAACTCGGAACCGCCGTAAAGGTTAACCCCGGCGGCGGTGATAGCGTTAAAGATGACGGTTTTACCGCATTGCGGCAGACCGACTAACCCACAACTTAAACCCATTTTCTAACTCCCTGTAAATGTCTACCATGTAGATAATAATAAATCCGGCGTGTATTTACAAAGCAAAAAAGTTCATTGCACGCGAATTAATGATAAAATAAAACCTGACGCTTGTATATAGCTTAAATACGAGTTGGAGGTAAATAAATGGCCAAATCGATCAAAGGCACCCGAACAGAAAAAAACCTGCTCGCTTCTTTCGCCGGAGAGTCTCAGGCGAGGAACCGTTATACGTTTTTTGCCAGCGCGGCGCGTAAAGAGGGTTATGAGCAGATAGCCAACATCTTTATCGAAACTGCAGAAAATGAAAAAGAACATGCCAAGATTTTCTTTAAATACCTTGAGGGTGGCGATGTCACGATCACAGCAGCCTACCCGGCGGGTACAATCGGGGATACAGCGGCCAATTTAGCGGCTGCCGCAGCGGGCGAGAATATGGAATGGACGGTACTTTATGCCGATTTCGCCAAGATCGCCAAAGACGAGGGTTTTCCCGAAGTCGCCCGTTCTTTTGAGCAGATTGCCAAGGTGGAAAGATTCCACGAAGCGAGATACCGCAAGCTCCTGAATAATGTGACCAACAACGAAGTGTTCAAAAAGAAAGAGGTCAGGAAGTGGCATTGCGCCAACTGCGGTTATGTTTATGAGGGCACAGAGGCGCCCAAAGAATGCCCTGCCTGTAAGCACCCGCAGGCTTTCTACGAACTGCTGGCGGAGAACTACTAGTCTTTCAGAGACAAAGAGAGGGTCGAAATTCGACCCTCTCTTTTTACAAAATCAAAGTGGCATCGCCGAAGCTGTAAAAGCGGTAACGCTCTTTGGTGGCGGTGGCATACACTTTATCGATCAATTCTTTGCCGGCGAAAGCCGATACCAGCATCAATAACGTAGATTTCGGCAGGTGAAAATTGGTGATCATGGCATCGACCAGCTTGAACCGATAACCGGGTAAAATAAAAAGATCGACCCAGCCGCTGAATGGTTTGACCTCAGGCAGGTCGTTGATTCCGGCGGCAAATTCCAGCATCCGCACGCTGGTCGTGCCAACGCCAATGATCCTTTTTTTCTCCGCTTTGGCGCAGGTAAGCGCGGCGGCGGCCTCCGGCCCGATATAGCCATATTCCTTGTGGATGATGTGATGCTCCGGCTCGTCTTCCTGCACCGGGCGGAAGGTATCCAGCCCCACGTGCAGTGTGACAAACACACATTTCACACCTTTTTCTTGAATTTGCGCCAGCAAAGCGGGGGTAAAATGTAAGCCGGCGGTGGGGGCGGCAACACTCCCCGTCTGGTGGGCGTAAACCGTCTGGTAACGTTCCGTGTTTACCAACGGCGCATGGATATAGGGTGGTAAAGCCAACGCGCCATTTTGTGCTAATAATTTCTCGTTTTGAAATCTGATGGTCCGGATACCCGCTTCACCCTCGGCGATAATCTCAGCGGGGATTTTACTTTCTCCCACCGCAATGATGGCACCCCGTTTGAGGCGTTTGGCGGGTTTGACCAAGGCTTCCCAGGTGCCTTCTTCAAGTCGTTTCAGCAGCAAAATCTCCACTTTACCGCCGCTGCAGGGTTTTACACCGGCAAGTCTGGCGGGCAGGACGCGGCTATCATTGAAAACCATGACATCACCGAATTGCAGATAATCCAGAATATCGGTAAATTTTCTGTGGACGATTTCACCGTCAGCACGGTTCACCACCAGCAGCCGTGAAGCATCGCGCGGTTCCACAGGTGTCTGGGCAATCAGTTCCGGCGGCAGATGATAATCGAAATCATTGGTTTTTAGATTCATACAAGTTTCATTATAACGTATAGATATGGGGAAGGTTGACAAACGGGGCTTTACGAAAGAGGAACAAATGTTACTACTTGCGTATGGGTGATATAGAATGGGATATGGGTTTGTGTAAAACAACGACCTACTGCCAGCGCTCTATTTTCGGCTGCACAGTTCAATTTGCACAGAAGAGACTGCTCTGGTACTTCGTATCTCTTAATGGGGTGTTGGAGGCGGTGTCATTAGTCTGTATCAAGTCCCGATTCGTCTGCATTGGTAATTTACCAAATCCCTCCTGACCTCCCTCAAGGGACAGAAGTGATGGACACTAAAGGACAAGCGCGGGGTATTTGTCTTCAATATGGGGTTGAGTGGCACATGCGGTTTGAGATTGCCGCGTCGTCCCGACTTTATCGGGACTCCTCGCAAAGACGACGGAAGGAAGGACACCGTGAGTCCGTGCTCAGACAAGGGATGGGGCTTAGATAAATCCCACAGGCGAGAAGCAGGGGCCACCAAAGACGAGGGGACAACTCCCTCTGTATCTCACATCGCGGGAGAGATGATGGTCACTAAAGGTAAGAGCGAGGTATTTTGCTTCGATATGGGGGAATGAATGACACAAAGGTTTGAGATTGCCGCGTCGCTGCGTTCCTCGCAAAGACGGATGCTGGAGCCAGATCAAGTCCCGATTTACATATGGGATGAACAGCAGACAAGCTGCTGAATGGGTGCCACCGGCTCCGGGATGATAATAGGATGTCAGATTACAGCCAGCTATGAACAGTTGGCGATAAACTACTCAACGAAAACCAACCAAAACCAAGGAGAGCCGAAGGAATTAAAACGTGCAGATTTTCTATTATTAGCGTAAAATTGTCAGCAAACACAATTTGAAAGGGGAACATGGCAACAACGATTCAGGCAGAACTTGTTTCCATTGGCACGGAGCTGCTGCGCGGTGAAATCACCGATACTAATGCTACCTATCTGGCATCACAGTTACCTTTGCTCGGTATAGAGCTACACCGCATCACCACCGCCGGAGATAACCTGGTTGAATTGACTACTATATTGCAGCAGGCAACGGAACGTTCGCAAATCGTCATCACCAGCGGCGGTTTGGGGCCAACACAGGATGATTTGACACGCGAGGCGGTAGCCGCGCTTTTTGGTGAAACGCTGGCAATAGATCCTCAACTAGAATCAGATCTAAGATCGATATTCTCAAGGTTCGGTAGAGAAATGCCACCGCACAACATCAACCAGGCGATGATCATCCCTTCCGCCAAAGGCTTGAAAAATCCGCGCGGCACTGCCCCCGGCTGGTGGGCGGAAAAGCAAGGCAAAATGATAGTTTTACTGCCGGGACCACCACGCGAAATGACCTTTATGTGGCAGAATGAAGTCATACCGCTGATCAAACAGCGTTTTGCCACCAAGCCCATCTTTACCCGCACTATCAAGACTTTTTTCATCGCAGAAGCGAAAGTAGCCGAGTTAGCGCAACCGTTTTTCAAAGACACTAATCCCACGTTGGGGATTTATGCCAAACCGGACGGCATTCAAATCCGGTTCCTGGCAACGGGCGACAACTCGGTGCAGCTACTGGATGAAGCAGAAAAACAGCTTGCTGCCAAATTAACGCCATTCGTCTGGGGCAAAGATGAAGAAACGCTAGACGGGTTATTGAGCAAATGGCTCATCCACCGGAAGTTGACCGTTGCCACCTCAGAGAATTTCACCGGAGGTTTACTGGCATCTATTCTTACCTCTACCAAAGATACCGGATTATTCTACCGGGGAGGTATGGTGACTCCCGCCTCTGCACTTAATACCGGCGACACCGCCAACGAATCGGCCGCGGTAAGCCTGGTGAAACAATATCAAATAGATTTCGGCATCAGTGTTTCCGGAATCGATGCCAGCGGCAACGTTTACATCAGCATTGCCAATACCAGCGGGGTGAAAACCTGGCAACAGCAATACCAGGCCGGTCGCCCGGATAACCGCGAACGCGCCGCCATGGCCGCTTTATTCCGCTTGCGGGAAAGACTTCTGGAACTAAACC